>DASQEG010001006.1:0-1904 GCA_035633775.1 Bryobacteraceae bacterium | reverse complement strand
GCGCAAAAGCGCATGCACTCACCGCGCTCGACCTGTTCACAAAGCCCGAGCTGGTCGAAGCGGCTAAACAATATTTCGCGGAGCAGACGAAGACACAAAAGTGGCAGTCGCTGATCCCGGTCGAAACCGCGGCCCCGGCGGAGCTGAATCGCGATAAGATGCAGCGGTTCCGTCCCGAGTTGGAAAAGCTAAGATACGATCCGGCAAAGTACGCGACGTATATGGAGCAGCTGGGAATCACGTATCCGACTGCCAGGAGCAAGTAGTTGGGAGAGCGGATAAACTGGACATAACTCACATGAAGGGTTCGCGTCGTCACCTCGTTGCGGGAGCCGCGCTCGCGGGCGCGCCCGCTCTATCCGCTGCCGCTCAGGCAGCGCCGCAATTCAAGTTGCGCTATGCCCCGCGTGTTGGCTGGATGGGCAACATGACGGTCCCCCAGCAGCTGGAGATGTATGCTCAGGCGGGCTTCCGCGCCTTCGAGCACAATGGCCTGCCGACCCAGTCGATGAGTGAAATCGAAGCGATCCGGAGGAAACGCGATGAGCTGAAAATGTCGATGGGCGTGTTCGTCGTGAATCGCGGCGGCTGGCGCCCGACGTCGCTGCCGGACAAGTCAGGCCACGCAAGACTGCTTGAGGACGTCCGACGTGCGGTCGAGATCTATCGGGTGATGGAGAATGAGTGCGCCACGATTACGTCCGGTCTCGGGGTCCCGCATCTCACGTTCGCCCAACAGACGCAGAACTGCATCGAAGGCCTGAAGCGCTGCGCTGAGATTGTCGAGAAGACGAAGATGGTGCTGGTGCTCGAGCCGCTGAATCACAAGGTCGATCATGCGGGGTACTTCGTCGTGTATTCCGAACACGCCGGCGAAATCATCGCCGGCGTCAACCACCCGCAGGTGAAGATCCTGTTCGACATGTATCACCAGCAGATCTCGGAAGGAAACATTATCAATCACATCGACCAGTACGAGCACCTGATCGGTTACTACCAGACAGGTGACGTGCCCGGCCGCCGTGAGCCCTATACGGGCGAGATGAATTATCAGAACATCTTCCGCCACCTGCACCGAAAGGGCTACAAGGGCCTGATTGGGCTGGAGCACGGCATGTCTCAACCGGGTCCCGAAGGGTTCCGCAAGGTCGTCGATTCCTACCGCAAAGCCGACGACTTCACATCGTAGACTCGGAGTGATGCCTGCAGCGCCCGGACCTATCCGGATCGAGTACGACACGGATCGCAAGATCCGTATTCGCAACAAGCTGTATTACCGCTTCAATCACTGGCCGCTATGGATTACAGTATTTTCCCTGGTTCCCGGGCCGCTGATCTTCGATTTCTTCGAACGAGGTACGGACGCACGCATACAGTGGTGGTTCATCGCAGTGCTGATCGGAACCGGCATCGCAGGGCTGTGTGGACGTTTGCCGGGCTGCGAAGCGGCACCTTACATCATCCGGTTCACCGAGGACAAACCCAATCCCTTATACAGACGAATCTGCTACACGTTCGCGTGGTCGGCCGTGCTGTCCTATGCACTGCTCAATTTTGCGGGCCTCATCTGGGCCGCTGCAACAGGCAACTGGATTCTTAAGCAGATCTACAGCTGGGCTTACTTTCCGATGGCCGGTACGATATGGGCTCTGGGCTTCGCCGGTCGCCTGCCTCGCGTGATGGCCTCCACACGAAACGAGGGCCACGAACGCCGTTACTTCTACGGGTCGGTCTGGGCCGTTTGCGTAGCCCAGCCGGTGCTCGGTCTGCTGTGGCTGACGCTGCCCAAAAACTCCGCCACGAACAGTCTGAAGCTGATTGTATTACTCGCTATACTCGCGTTGATGGGCCGCCTTGCATACTTTGGGCGCCTGCCGCGAACGAGACCTATCTTGCCAGGTGAA
>DASQEG010001005.1:0-3436 GCA_035633775.1 Bryobacteraceae bacterium | reverse complement strand
GCCCGCGAATCATGTCGAGTTCGCCCCGCCTGAAGCGCAGGGCTTCGAGGTCACGATTACTTTGAACATGAAGACGGATCCCAGACAAATACGGCAGCGCACGGCCAGCGGCATCCTTCTTCCAGAAGTTTGGATTGCGCGCCAGTGTTACGTGAGTGCCCGCTGCCTGGGACTGCACGACAAACGGCCCGAGCACGGCCTTTTCGGGCTGACTGGAGGTCCGGCACAGGATGGGCACCTGATCGAGAAGCCGCTCGAGACCTGGCAGTGTGGCCGGGAAAGTCAGCGAAACGGCGTATAGCCCGGAGACTTTCGCTACTACCCCGCCCTTACCCGAGCGGAACGCATCGGCGAGCGGCGACTTGATGCTCGGGTCCATGATCCGCTCGAACGTGTGGACGACGTCGTGAGCCGTGAAAGCTGAGCCATCCGAGAAGCGAACACCCTTCCTGAGGTTCAGATGCAAAGTTCGACCGCCGTCACGCCAGCTCCAGGACGTTGCAAGCTCCGGTTCGGCTGCCTGCGTGACGCGATGGATCCGCATTAGCACGCCGGAGGTGAGATAGCGAATCAGTTCGCCTGACTCTTCTTCGACGAGCAGGGGATTCAGCGTTTTCGGGTCACTGCGGATTGCGATGTTCAGTTGAGCTGGACTGGCGCAAAGCTCGGCAACGGAAACAAGTAAGATCGCCGTTGCAACGCGAACGAAGGAAGCGGAAGTTAACATGTCGATTCACTCTCACGAAGCAGTACCTGGAAGCAGCCGAGGACCATGATCAACACTGCGGCGGGTACCAGGCGCCACGGTTCCTGCAGAACCGCTGTGTAGTTCTGCAGCTCGGAGAGCAGATTCCCGACTGAGGGTACGGGTTCCGTAATTCCCAGGCCGAGAGCTCCGAGATTCGCTTCGGCCATGAGGAACTGAGGGATGAGGAGCCAGAATTGGGCAGATATCACCGGACGCAGCGCAGCGCGTATGTGTACGCGCAGTATGCTGACAGGGCTCAGGCCCGCCGCTCTGGTCTGCCTCACGTAGTCCGACGAAGCGGCTGCGATCACACCGGAGCGAACGACCCGGACACCTGGAGCCCAACCACAAAATCCCAGAAGGCTGAAGGTGATGCAGATCGAGGTCGCCGGGTCAACGTCCAGGGGAAGAACAGCGCGAAGACTGATCAGCAGGAACAGCAGCGGGACCGAGCCCATAAGATCGGTGCAGGTGAGGATCAGAGAATCCGCGCGGCCTCCAACGTAGCCTGCTGTCAGCCCGAGCACCACCGCGATGCACAATGCCAGTGCAGCGGTCGCGGGTGCAAGAAGGAGCGAGACTCGCAACCCATGCAGCAGCCGTGCAAGGCGGTCACGACCGAGTTCGTCGGTGCCGAGGGGAAAGTTGCCGTTGGGTGCCGCGTTTGCCTGATCGCGAAACTGCTGCTCGTAGCCCGCCGGCGCGATGAAGTTCGCACAAGCACTCGCGATCGCAATTGCGAGCAGGAGAGCGATTGCAAGCCTGCTTGCCATCAACGCACCTCAGCGGCCATGCAGTCCGCCGCCGCTCGTGCTGCGGTGTTGCTGATAAGGGTGACCGCAGCAATCAGGAGCGAAATCGTGACTACGAGCGGAAGATCACGGCCGAGCGCGCCGCGCCATGCGAGTTGACCCAGGCCCGGAGCGTCGCAAAGCACTTCCATCGGAATGGCTGCTCCAAAAGCTACAGGCAGCGTCACACCGGCGAGTGTGATGAGATGAGGCGCCGCCTCGCGCAGCACATGGTTGCAGAGGACGCGGATTTCAGATATCCCGCGGGCCCGAGCGCCTGAAACGTACGCTTCCTTCGCTGATTGCGTAAGGAGCGCATTCGAAAAGCGGAAAGCACGGGGAAACACGACAACTGCGATTCCGGCGTATACGGAAAGTCCGGACGACACTACGAGGAATGCCACCACCGCGCTCGGAACGCACAGGAGCGTCGACGAGCCACCTTCGCCCAACACTTCCAGGAAGCGTCCACGTCGCAAACGACTGCCCAGGCTAAGCGCCAGAGCGAGACACCATGCGCCGAAGAACCCGGTAAGAGCGCTCTGCACAGTGAACCCGGCCCGCTCTGCCACCAGCTCTGAGACGGGCCTCGCGAATGTAACGGACTGCCCGAAGTCGCCGCGTGTTGCCCGTAGCAGGAAGTCAGCATACGAGCTCACTACTCCGGGATGCGCGTCGGGCTGCTGATCTGCCGAACTACCATAGGGCATATCCAGCGATCTTTCGTCGATACCGAAACCGGGGGCGAGGCGCACCAGTGCAGTTGCAAGAAACCCGGCGCAGATAAGTACGATCAGGCTGGTAATGACACGCATCCCCAGGACAGCGGGCCATCGACGGAGCACGGAACGATCAGGCATCGGTGTGCACTTGCTTGCGCTGTGGAATCCAGGTGTCCAGCGCGTGACCCAGCCTGACCAGGTCGATAGGTTTCGCCAGGTACGCGTCCATGCCAGCTGCCAGGCAAAGTGCCTCGTCGTCAGCCATGGCGCGCGCAGTAACCCCGATGATAGGGGTGGTGTGCTCCGTGTCGATCTCCCGGATTCTGCGTGTCGCTTCGAAGCCGTCCATAACCGGCATCTGACAGTCCATCAGCACTGCGAGGTACCGTCCAGGTTCGAAGTTTGTGACAGCTTCCGCGCCGTTGCCTGCGATCTCAGCCGTGTAGCCCAGATTCGCCAGCAGCTTGCACGCAACCTTCTGATTCACGCGGTTGTCCTCCACCAGCAGCACGAGTTTGTCCGTGCGCTGAGCAGGACTGGTCTCGGACGGCGCCGCTTGTGTGCACTCCGGCGCTTCGACGACTGCCCTCGTCATGATCCCCGGTACTTATTTCACCTCGGCCGTTGCGCACTCCGGAGCACGCGGTTCCACCACCGGTGCGGGTTCGACGGGGACGGTAACGCGGAACGTCGACCCTGCGCCAGCGGTGCTCTCAACTTCGATGTGACCGTGCAGCAGTTCGACCAAACGTTTGCTGATGGACAACCCAAGTCCCGCGCCGCCATAATTCCGCGTATCCGAGGAATCCACCTGCGAGAACGGCTCAAAAAGAGCAGCGAGATTCTCACTCGCGATGCCGATGCCGGTATCGACGACAGCGAAGGTGAGGGCGTTATCGGATGCGGTCGTCACCCGAATCTCAACGGACCCGCTGTTCGTGAACTTGACTGCATTGCCGGCCAGGTTGAGGAGGATCTGGCGTACTCGTCCGGGATCCGTCAGGCAAGACGCAGGAACATCGGGAGCGATGATCGTCCTGAGTTCGAGACCGCGGGCATTCACATCTGCCCGCAGCAGGTCAGCCACACCCTGAACAAGTGCAGCCACTTCGACCGCCTCGCGCCTGACGTCGACCCGCCCCGCGTCGATCCGGGAGAAATCAAGAATTTCGTTG
>DASQEG010001004.1:0-14716 GCA_035633775.1 Bryobacteraceae bacterium | reverse complement strand
TTCCAGATGTTCAAGCCGGCGCCGAAAATGGAGAACGTCGAGCCGGTTGGCAACTACGCGGTCAGGATCATGTGGAACGACGGTCACTCCAGCGGCATTTATTCGTGGGATCACCTGCGGAGCATTTGCCCTTGTGATGAGTGCCGCGCCAGACGCAATCCGAGCCGCGGCTGAAGCGGTATCTCACGTGTAAGTTACCGTGCCGTGCCCGGGTGATCCGGCAGCCATGCCGCGAGCAGTCCAATTGCGGGCAGAAAGCTGCAGATCAAATACACGAACTCGATTCCGTGACTGTCCGCGACGGCTCCAAGCACCGCTGCGCCGAGCCCGCCCATGCCAAACGCAAAGCCAAAAAACAGGCCTGAAATCATCCCGACGTTGCCCGGCACAAGCTCCTGTGCGTATACCAGAATGGCGGAGAAGGCCGACGCAAGAATCAGGCCGATCACGACGCTGAGTATCGCTGTCGCTAACAACCCGACGTGGGGCAGAGCAAGGCTGAATGGCAGTACGCCAAGAATGGAGGCCCGGATGACGTGCTTGCGGCCGATGCGGTCGCCGACCGGGCCGCCGATGAACGTTCCGGCGGCCACGGCGCCGAGGAACAGAAACAAGTACAGCTGGGACGCCTGCACACCTACACCAAACTTATTGATCAGGTAAAACGTGTAGTAACTGGTCAGCGATGCCAGGTAGAAGTACTTCGAGAAAATCAGCACGAGCAGGATCGAAACCGCGAGTGCTACGGTTCGAGGCGGCAGGGCTCGCTCGGGCGCACTCTGAGGTTTGTTTCGATTCTGTTCCCGATGGGCGCGGTACCAGAGCCCTACTCGCGACAGAATGGCTATCCCCAGCAGAGCTGCCGATGCAAACCATGCCACGCTGCTCTGGCCGCGGGGCACTACGATCAGCGCCGCGACCAGCGGCCCCAGCGCCGAACCCGCATTTCCGCCGACCTGGAATAGTGACTGCGCCATACCGTGCCGGCCGCCCGACGCGAGCCTTGCGACGCGCGATGACTCCGGGTGGAACACCGCCGATCCGATGCCGACCAGTGCAACGGCTGCCAGCACGAGCCCATAGCTCCCAGCCGTGGCGAGCAGCAGCAGACCGATCAGGGTCACAGCCATGCCGGCGGCGAGCGAGAACGGCTGAGGACGGCGATCAGTGTAAGCGCCAACAACGGGTTGCAGCAGTGACGCGGTGAGCTGATTTGTGAGCGTAATCAGGCCGATCTGGCTGAAGTCCAGGCCGAGGGTAGTCTTCAGGATCGGGTACAGCGCCGGAATCAGCGATTGAACCATGTCGTTCAGGAGATGGCAGAAGCTGATGGCCCCGAGCACACGAAAAGAGGTACGCTCGGAGGGCCGTGTTCCGGCCACGGCGGTGCTCATCCGTACAGTGTAACGGACCGAGATTTACGCCCGGTTCAGATCGGGATAATGCGATATGTGCAGAAAAACTGGTCGTAAATTACGCTTCGCGATGGTGCTGATTCAGCCAAACACGCATACGCTCCACCGCCTCAGTCAGATTATCGAGTGAATTAGCGTAGCTGAAGCGCAAATAGCCTTCGCCAAACTCTCCAAACGAAGTACCGCTCAGGGCCGCAACGCCGGCTTCATTCAGCAGAGCATCCGCGAGTTCCTTCGACTTTCTGCCTGTGCCGGTGATGTTCGGAAAGGCGTAGAACGCCCCCTCGGGAACCCTGCAGCGAAATCCGGGCAATGTGTTCAGACCGGCGACAAAGGAGTCGCGGCGTCGACGGAACTCCGCGACCATTCGAGTCACATCGTCCTGGGGTCCCGTTAAAGCGGCGATGCCGGCGCGCTGAGTAAAGCTGGCGGTGTGTGAATTGGAGTTCACCATCAACTTGTTTACGGCGTCCACCAGCCACTCCGGCATTACACCGTAGCCCATACGCCATCCGGTCATGGCATAGGTCTTTGAGAAACCGTCAAGAATGATCGTCCTCTCGAGCATTCCGGGAAAACTCGCGATCGACACCGGGGACTGATCGTAGACGATGCGCCAGTAGATCTCGTCCGACAGCACCATGACATCACGGTCGGCAAGGAGCCGCGCCATCTCCGCAATGTCTTCGCGACAGATGAGGCCTCCGGTCGGATTCTGCGGAGAGTTCAGGATGACCAGCTTCGTCCGATCCGAGAGCCGTGACCGGAACACATCGAGGTCAAAGCAGAAGCCGCGATCCTCCACCAGCGGAATGGGAACCGGAACGCCGCCAGCGTACCGGATCATCGACTCGTAAATCGGGAAACCCGGGTTGGGGTAAATCACTTCGTCGCCGTCTTCGATGAGCGCGAGGAGCGGGAAGAAGATAATGGGCTTGCCGCCCGGCACAACGCAGACATGCTGCGGGCCGACTGTGATGCCCCGTGTTTCGCTGATGTGTTGGGCGATCGCTTCCCGCAGATCAGGCTGCCCCTGAGTCGGACCGTAGTGGGTCCATCCCTCATCGATGGCGAGCTTCGCCGCCTCCCGAACGTGCGCCGGCGTCTCGAAGTCCGGTTCGCCGATTTCAAGGTGAACGATACTGCGCCCCTGAGCCTCGAGGGCCCGGGCGCGCACCAGCACCTCGAATGCGGTCTCGATGCCGATGCGCTGCATGCGCTGTGCAAGTCTCATAGTTTCCGAAAGAAGGGTACTCCGCCGCGATCGCCTGCGTGTTCGACTCCATCATCGATGCTGACACGTTCACCTTCCACTCTGCCGGTGACACGTTTGCCATCTCCGAGCGTAACGATCACCAACTGGTACGGCGCATCGTTGACGAACTCGCGCGCAGCGGCGTAGATCGTCGTTTCTGTGTAGATAGTCCCTGTCATGCAGCCGCCAGAATGGTCACAACGCAGGAAGCGCCCGAGCCTCCGAGGTTTTGTGCCAACCCGATGTCGTGCTTGCGCACTTGCCGTTCACCCGCCTCACCTCGCACTTGCAAGACGAGATCGCACACCTGAGCAACGCCGGTCGCACCGACAGGATGTCCCTTCGACTTCAGTCCGCCGCTGGTGTTTACGGGCTTGTCGCCGTCAAGCGCGCTGCATCCCTCAGCCGACCAGAACCCTCCCTGGCCCTTGGCAGCGAAACCCAGGTCTTCCACCGCCACAATCTCCGCTATGGTGAAGCAGTCGTGAACCTCGGCCACGTCAATGCGCGCAGCGTCGACCCTGGCCATGGAGTATGCTTTCGCCGCCGCGGAACGAACGGCTTCAAAGACCGTGATGTCCTCTTTTCGATCCAGGCCCACCCAGTCTGAGGTTTGGGCGATTCCGAGCACCTGAACCGGCTGCCTGCGACTGAGGTCGCGGACTCGATCAAGCGGGCACAGCACCACGGAAGCGGCGCCATCGCTCACAAGCGAGCAGTCGTAGACCGTAAGCGGATCCGCGATGGGTTTGCCATTCAGAGCCTGCTCCTTCGAGATCGCCTTGCGCAGGTGCGCATCGGGATTGCGTGCCCCGTTGGCGTGGTTCTTGACGGCGACCGCCGCGAGGTGCTCACGGGTGGTGCCGTACTGATGCATATGCCGTTTCGCGATCATGGCGAACAGGGCGGGGAAGGTCGCGCCGGCTTTGCCTTCAGAGCAACATTCGCCCGCCATGGCGAGAATCTCGGCAACACGCGGCGTATCCTGCGAAGTCATCTTCTCGACTCCGGTAACCAGCACCGCCTCGTACAAGCCCGCGCCGACAGCCGACACACCGTGAAACAGGGCGGAGCCGCTCGAGGCACATGCCGCCTCCACCCGTGTGCAGGGTATGCCCCTCAGTCCCATGGCTCCGGCGACGAACGGAGCAAGGTGGCTTTGACCCACGAATGACGGACCTGCAAAGTTCCCGAGATAGAAAGCCTCGATGGCCTCCTTCTCGAGACCCGCGTCGGCAAGTGCCTTCTGGCCGGACTCTACGGCGAGCGATCTGAGATCGCGATCCGGAAACGCTCCAAACGGGGTTTTGCCGATGCCGAGAATCGCAACAGGTCTCATGGAAGGCTGCTCTAGAATCAGAATAGCGCTGAAGGGGCGGGCTGATTTTTGCCTGCACGATTTCAGGGGCGCGTTCGTCAGGACTTTCGTAGGCACTATGACGAGTGTGCGCCTGAAGGCGGCAATTCAGCCGGGCGGGAGTATGAGCGATTCTGCGAGGACTCACGGGCTCCCAGCGGGCTCCGGGCAGGCGGATGCATTGCGCGACGTGCAGGCGCGGTTCGTCGAGGAGAATCTGCGTCGCATCTTCCTGCAGATCTTCCGCATCGTCGGCAACGTCGAGGACGCGCAGGACCTCACGCAGGAGACCTTCATCAAGGCCCTGCAGCGGCGCGAACAGATCAAGGACCTCGAAAAGGCTACGCACTGGCTGTCTCGAATTGCCACGAATACGGCGATCGACTTTCTCCGCAGGCATGGTCGCCTGAGCTTTACTGACATCTCGGAGTTGCCCCAGCCCCTGAGCACTGACCCTGGTGCGAGCCCGGAGCGACTGCTGCTCCAGGCCGAGGGCAGTGCGGTGCTTCAGGAGGGCCTGCTTGCATTGAGCGAGCGCGAACGTACCGCTCTCGTGCTCCGCGACGTCGACGACGTCCCGAGCCGCGACGTAGCGAAGCTGCTGAAGTGCTCGGAGGCAACGGTACGCTCGCATATCGCAAACGCGCGTATCAAGTTCCGCAGATTTCTTGAAGGGAGGAAAGCATGAAGTATCACCCCGAACAGGAGAAACTCGCCCTGTTCTCGGGAGGCGACCTCTCCGTATTTGAAATGTGGCGTGTGCGCCACCACCTGAACTCGTGCGAGACGTGCCGGCGTGAGGTTGACGGTTTTCGTCTGGCAGCTCATGAACTCGTGGTGCACGGCAATCGCCCTCCGGCAGGTGTTGAGTGGGAACGGCTCGCGGCAGAGATGGGCGCCAATATCCGCCTCGGTCTGGAGGCGGGTGAGTGCGTCGCCCGCCGTGAGACTTTGCCCGTGGGCACCGGCAGGTGGAGGGCCGCGGTTGTGATGGCGACCGTGTCGGCGCTGGTCCTGGGCGCGTGGGCGTTCAATCCGGCAGGAGTACCGAAGCGTCCCGAGCCGCTCTTGCGAGCGGCCTCAGTTGCCGAGATTCGAAACACATCGACAGGACTCGAACTGAACAATAACGGTGGAGCTCTGGTTCTGCTTCATGGCCGAAACCCGTCACAGAAGCCGATTATTGTGAGCGCGCCTGGCGCACTTCGTGCACGCTTCGTTGATTCCGATACAGGTCAGATCACGATCACACATGTCTACGCTGACTAACGGTCTGCGAGCCTCGACGCTGCTGGTGTTGTGCGGTTGGCACGCGGCTGTTGCGCAGACCCGGCTGGATCCCCGCAGCACGCTGCATATCACGCTGCCCGATGATTCGCCCGTAACGGTGCTCAGTGCCGACTGGGGAGAAAGCACCGCTACGGCAAGAGGCGGAGCCATGCTGCTGGACCTTCATACGTCTCTGACGCTGCGCAATAGCGCCGGACGTTCCATCCGGGGCATCACATTGCTTGTTCAGGCACAGGACGTAACCCCGGGCGGCAGGGCAAGCGTGTCGGTCCCGAGCCTGAATGTAGGCTCAGGCGATAACTTCCCTGTACGCATCGATCTCCGGCTGCTGCGCCCGCTGCAAGCAGCAAATGGCCCACTGGTAGAGATCTCGCTCGACGGCGTGTTGTTCGACGACATGTCGTTCTACGGACCGAATCGCCTGAATTCGAGGCGCTCGATGACGGTCTGGGAAATGGAAGCCCGGCGCGATCGGCAGCACTTCAAGCAAATTCTCGAGTCAAGGGGCCGGGATGCGCTCCGCCAGGAGATGCTCGCAAGTTTGGATCGCCAGGCCGATCGCAGGGACCTGGACATACGAGTCGCGCAGAAGGTCGGCGGCCGTTCGACGGCGACCCGCGACGAACGACAGGTGGCCCTTGCATTCCTGCATGTGCCCTCGGCACCCGTAACGGCCGACGCAGGCTCAGTCCGCATTGCGTCAGATGAGGCCCGGTCGCCGCAGATCACTCTGCGCAACCGGTCCGGGCAGCCGGTGCGAGGCATCGAGATGAGCTGGCTGGTGAAGGATGCGCGCGGACGCGAGTTCGCCGCTGGATCGACACCGATCGACGTAAATCTGGGGCCAAGATCGGTCGCCACCGTCATTCAGGACACGACCTTCCGCTTTTCGCAGCCGGGAGGCGGGCCGGTTCCTATCGGTGAACTGACGGCGCACCTGACCAGTGTGGAGTTCACCAGCGGACAGGTGTGGGTGCCGGGACGCTCTTCGCGATGGCCGACTCCCAGCCCTGAGGAGCAGCGGCTCGCAGAACTGTACCGCAAGCGGGGAATCGAGGCCCTCGTGACGGAGCTCAATCGTTTTTGAAGGCGTTCGAGAACTACATCGGCAGATCACCCGATGTGCTTTCATTGCGCGAACGCATCGATCTTGTCGGAAAGTGGATAGCGCTTGAGCTCTACACCCCGAAGACATTGCCGCTGCGGCTGATCGCTGCCGTCGGGGACACGCCCGCTGAGGTGTACAGCATGCTTCGGAGTCGCGGTCTGGAGCCTGCCCGGTTCGAACTTCTGCTCTTTCGAAAGCCTGCTTAGCTGCTCATTCTGAAACGTTTCCGCAATTTCAGCAGTCTCGTCTCCATCGGAGAGGAGAACCGATGTCTGACCGAATTGAAGACATGGTGGAAGACCCGAGGCATAACAACGAGATCGCAACGGCAAAGAATATGCCCGATGCTGCAAACGCCGGTCACTCGCTGATGGGCTACGCCGCCATCAACGGTGCGACGGATCAGGATCGAATTGCACGGGTTGCGTTCGATTACTACCAGCGAAGGCAGGAACTGGGAGAGCCGGGGTCGGCAGATGATGACTGGTTCCGGGCGGAAGCTGAAGTGTTGCGCGGGCGGGAGAGCGGATCGCCGTAAACCGGGCGGATAAGGAAGACAGCGGAGCCTGACCGACCTGACGGCCCGGCTCCGCTGAGGTTCTGTTTACTTGTGAGGGGTGGCGCTTCCGCTGCCCGAACCAGAGCCCGAACCGGCGCCAGAGCCCGAACCAGTGCCAGAGGTAGAGCCAGAGCCGCTGCCCGTCCGGCCGCTGCGACCGGAACCGGAGCCGGTACCTGTGCCCGAACCCGTGCCTCCGCCCGAGCCGGTCCCAGTTCCCGATCCAGATCCGTGCACCCCGGCGCCCGTACCTGACGTGGAGCCGCTGCCCGACTGATCAGCGCTACTGCCTGATCCGCTGCCGGAACGTCGGTTGCGGCGTCCCTTCGTAGTCGAAGTGTCGCCTGTTGTCGTGCTGTCAGAAGCTCCCGCTGTTGAACCCGAGCGGCCGCGGCCCGTTTGATCGGAGCTCGTGCCACTCGCGCTCCCGCTGGTGCTCCCGCTGCCCGTCCCGGTACCGCTACCCGTGGCGCCACGATTGCCCTGCGATCCACCAGTTGTGCCACTGGACTGAGCGAGTGCCGGAAGGCACAGCGCCGCGGACAAAGCGGCTGTGATCAGTAATCTCATTGGGATTCGGACCTCCTTCCGAATTACACAGGAGACTCGTCCCCGAATCTGTTATTTCGGATAAACGGTGTAAAGTCTATGACTATCCCTGGGGCAACGAACAAAGAGGATCCCCAATGACGATATTCTGCCAGCTGACCGCCGGAATGGAGACCCAGAACGCTTCAGCGAGGTTCCTGCCCGATAGCCACGCGGGGAACAAAATGTCGGGTCGAGCGGTAAATTGTAAATAAGGCTCCCATGTGTGTCCGGTAGTGCCCGTAATTCCCTCCTCTATGTAGTCCCCAATCAATGTTTGCGGTGTGCCCATGAACCAGCTGTCCTTGTTCTTCCAGCTGCCGACGATCCAATTCGCCGGCGGCCTCTGAAAAGTGCGTGCGTTTGTGGAGACGAACTCTGTTAAGAGGGCGCCGGGAAGGAACTGAAATCCCGTTTTCCGTGTTCTCCTGGCCTGGTCGTTCGATCCCCACGAGGCGTACCCGATGACGCTGCCACGGGCCGGCAGCAGGTTTGTCGTCTCCTCGAATACGACGCGGCTTGAGGGCAGGGCAATGGCGGCGTTGCGCAGCCAGCTGTCACCCGGCTCATCGCCTGAGTCCTTTGCATCCAGAACCACAACTCCGCGGTTGCGGGCCTCCCCGCACCGATCGACGAGCGCCTTGGCGCCCGCCGTGTCATATGCAGCCAGACGCGTCACGAGGTACAGAGGCACACCCGGGTGGACAAAGGGCAGCGCTGTTCTGCGAAACACAGGGTTCGGCAGCGGCCCGGCTGTCGGCACCTTCTGCCCTTTCATGTGTGCATAGAGCAGTGTCAGTTCTGAGTCCACTGCCGCGTAGTCGCCTTTGAGGCCATCGCTTCCGTTGATGCGAAGCGGAACCCCAAGAGTCGTCACCAGGAAGTGGATACGCTCGGCAAGCCCGCGCTCGCGAAGGCACGTCTCTATCGGCCGCCGTACCTCGGCTTCGAAAGCGAGCCTCGTGATGGTCTCCTCAGAGGTCGCGACTATCTGGCAGATGTTGCCGCGCGGAATGCGGCGAACCTTTGCATAGTACTCTCCGATGCTCCGCGAGGCCTCGGACTTCGCGTTCACGACGACCATTACGGAGGCCGGTCCGTGCTTCGGGACCGGAGCGGCCAACAGCGCACATACCAGGGATTCCGCTAGCAAGGCTGTTATGAGGTTCACGTTCCGATGCTATACTCAAGTCACCCACCCGGAAGTAGAAAGCAGCCGCCGTTCGATGGACCTCGATCAGTTACATACATTTCTCGAGATCGTCCGGCTCAAGAGCTTCTCTAAAGCCGCGCAGACCTGCTATCGAACGCAGCCCGCAATCAGTGCGCAAGTCCGGCAGCTGGAGCAGGAGCTCAACACAACTCTGTTCGAGCGGCTGGGAACACGCATCGCGCTCACCGCCGCCGGCAAGATCTTCGCTGAGTACGCGGAGCAGATCCTGCAACTGCGCCGACGCGCGCAGGAGGTGATCAACGAGCTCGACCGCGTTCCCCGCGGAGAAATCGTGATCGCCGCGAACGAAGCGACTTGTATCTACGTGCTGCCGTCAGTCTTCTCCGAGTACAAAAAGCAGTTCCCGAATGTCCAGCTTCACGTCGACCGTTCTTACGGCTCACGTGTGATGGCGGCGGTGCTGGATAACCTCGCGGATTTCGGTATCACGCAGCTTCCCGTCGAAGACAAGAAGTTGCAGGTGGTACGAATCCATTCGGACGAGATTCGACTGCTCATTCCTTCGGATCATCCGCTGGCCGGCCGCGAGAACGTGCGTCCGCAGGATCTATTGCAGCAGCAAATCCTGCTGCCGAAGTCGGGAAACACGCGCGCTCGCCTGAACGCGTGGCTCGAGCCGATTGAAGATGAGCTGCAGATCTCGATGGAACTGGACTCCACCGAGATGATCAAGCAGTTCGTGATCGCCGGTCTCGGCGCTTCGTTTATGGCCGCTTCGCATGTCCAGGACGAGATCCGAAGCAAGCGGCTGGCAACGGTAGCGCTTGCTCCAGAGCCGATGATACGAAAACTTGGCCTGATTTACCGCAAGGACAAGAGTCTGTCGAAAGCCGCCCTCGGTTTTATTCAGGTAACCATCGAACACGCCGCTACGAAGGACC
This sequence comes from Bryobacteraceae bacterium, assembly GCA_035633775.1. Classification (GTDB taxonomy): domain Bacteria; phylum Acidobacteriota; class Terriglobia; order Bryobacterales; family Bryobacteraceae; genus JAWXCM01. Next base: position 5,029 of record DASQEG010001004.1, on the reverse strand, counting down.
CGCAACTCGGGCTCGGCTTGCCGCAGCAGGTCGGGGCCTGACTACTTCTTCACGGTCTTCGGCGGACTGATCATGATGTGCGCGCCGGCAGTGCCCGGTGACATCAGCCACGGAGCGCTTTCGCTCGCCTTTGTGGACAAGCCGGTCGACTCGGGTGTTGCGAACGGTGTATAAATCACCCAGCGCAGGTACGAGTCCTGCACCTGACCCGTAGCCGAGTCAAAAGCCGAACCCGTAAGAACGTACAGTGTACGGGGCTCCCGAGGCAACTTGAGTTTGCCCGACTCCACTTCCTTAAACCGGATCTCGTTGCGTTTGGCTCCACTCACGCCCTGCTTCAACAGTTCCCGGCCGCGGGCCATAAACGGCTCGAGGTCCTTGTGATAGCAAGCGACATTGAAGGCCTTTTTCGCCGGGTCGGTAGCGAGGCAGACGAAATCATTCCTGCCCTGGCGGATCGTTGTTTGCTCGCCGCTGGCGCCATAACCGATTACGGCTGCGCCCTCACGGTACTCCGCAGGAGCGGCCAGTATGGCTCCTGCGATCTGTGCTTCCCTGGGCGGGACGTCCGCAGCAGCAGCAACGGCCCCTATGCTGACCAGAACTGCAAGCCAATTCGTTTTCATTGTTCCCTCCGCCGCATTTCGCCCCGGCAGTTTATCACGCTTGTTACCATCGTCGGTTGACACAGCCAGAGCTTGTTTGTTTTGAAGCGAGCTGCCGTTCGCACTACCGCATCGACCAGGTAATCTACAATTGCCCGGCTTGCGGCGGGCTGCTCGAGGTCGAGTATCCCAACACCGCTGCTGATCCGGCGGCCCTCCGAAGGCTCTGGCGCGAGCGCAGAATGAGCAATCACCCCGCGGACGAGAGCGGCGTCTGGAGGTATCGCGAGGCTCTGTCGTTTCTCACCGACACTTCGGCGATGGTGACTCTGCGCGAGGGCTCCACACCGTTGCTGAAGTCGCGCAGGGCAGCATCGTGGGCCGGCCTCGACGGGGTCACGTTCAAGCACCAGGGCTTCAACCCCACCGGCTCGTTCAAGGATAACGGCATGACCTGCGGTACGTCCTGGGCAGTCAGGCTGGGCATGCGGCGAGTGGCATGCGTCTCGACCGGGAATACCAGCGCGTCAATGGCGGCTTATGCGAGCGCAGCGGGACTGCAGCCAATCATCTTTCTTCCGCACGGGAACATCTCGTATAGCAAGCTCGCACAGGCGCTGGAGTACGGCGCGATGACGCTGCAGGTGGATGCGAACTTCGATCAGATCCTGAAACTCGTTCGAAAACTCAGCGAGGAACTTGGGATCTACCTGCTGAACTCGATCAACCCATTCCGCATCGAGGGTCAGAAGACGATCATGTTCGAGCTGATGGACGCAAGGGACTGGAACGTTCCGGACTGGATCGTGCTGCCCGGCGGCAACCTGGGGAACGTTTCTGCTTTCGGCAAGGGACTGCGCGAGATGCGGGATGCCGGCCTCATCGACCGTCTGCCGCGACTTGCCGTGGTACAGGCCGACCGTTCCGCCCCGTTCTACGACTTTATGCAGCGCCGTGCCGAGGGCGGCTTCCGCCCGGTGGAGAACCCGGAAACGCTCGCCACCGCAATCCGGATTGGTGACCCGGTTTCGTGGCCGAAAGCGCTGTACGAGATCACGACCTCCGACGGCATGGTGGAGAAGGTTACGGAGGCAGAGATCGCGGATGCGAAGGCGCAGATCGGACTGGCAGGCATCGGCTGCGAGCCTGCATCAGCCGCCACTCTCGCGGGCATCCGCAAGCTGGTCGCGGCAGGAATCATGCGTCCCGATGCGGACGTCGTTGCCGTCCTGACTGGTCACGTTCTGAAGGATTCCGATTACATTTTCAAGTACCACACGGGCGTCTTAAAGACGCCGGCGGGCGAGGCCGTCCCAGCGACCTATGCCAACCAGCCGATCGTCGTACCCAATGATCTCGCGCATATTTCACAGTTGCTGGGCAGCAACGGGTAAACTAGAAAGAAGTCACTATGCGCATCGGGGCCCTTCTCGCGAGCAAGAAACCTGTATTTTCCTTCGAGTTCTTCCCCCCGAAGACGCAGGAGGCAGCGGAGCAGCTGGAACGAACGATCTCTGATCTGAAACCGCTGGAGCCGGATTTTGTTTCCGTCACGTACGGCGCAGGCGGCTCGACGCGCGAGAAGACAATCGACATTGTGAGTCGCATCAGGCGCGACACCGGCATTGAGTCCATGGCACACCTCACCTGCGTCGGTGCGACCGGTGAGGAACTGCGAGACGTTCTGCAGCGTCTGCGCGACGCGGGAGTAGAGAACGTGCTCGCACTGCGCGGCGATCCGCCTAAAGGACAGACGACGTTCACGCCGACCGAAGGCGGCTTCCGCTATGGCAGCGAACTGGTTGGTTTCATCAGGGATGGTTTCGGGGATCACTTCTCGATTGGTGCTGCTGCCTATCCGGAGAAGCATGTTGAATGCGGTAACCCGGCTGTGGACCTCGCTAACCTGCGGCGTAAGGTCGACGCTGGGGCACAGTTCCTCGTTACTCAGCTGTTCTTTGACAACCGCAAGTACTTCGAGTTCGTGGATAACGCCAGGGCCGCCGGCATTCACGTTCCGATCGTGCCCGGCATTATGCCGATCACCAATGCGGGATCCATCGAACGGGTGACGCTGATGTGCGGCGCCAGTCTGCCGTACCGGCTCGCGGTCGAGTTGGACCGGCGGCGCGACGATCCGCAGGCGGTGATGCAACTCGGCATCGCCCATGCCACGGCACAATGTATCGAGCTGTTGCAGTGCGGTGCGCCGGGCATTCACTTCTACACACTGAATCGAAGCACAGCGACGATGCAGGTTCTGAGCGCGCTGCGAATCATCGGCTTTGCATCTAAGCCGACAGCGGCTCAGCACGTGGCCTGATCAGCCGCAGCAGTTCCTCTGCGTACAGCGCTCCGGCAGGGGACTCTTCGTGCTTAAAGTACACGTATACATCGCGCTCGGCTGTGCTCATCTCGCCCACTCGTGCGGCAATTGCCGACCGCTCGTCGTCGCTGTAAATACCTTTACGCAGTCGGAAGTACGTGAACGGTGCGGTTAGCACCTCGGGAATCACCAGCTTCTCCGACTCGGCCAGGCACAGGCAGATACCTCGAGCGCTCAGGGCGTCATACACCGCATCGGTCAGCCAGGAATCGTGACGGAACTCGAACGCAAAACGCACATCGCCCCGCAGCAGCGTCAGGAACTCACTTAGAAGAGGGACATCGCACTTCAGGTTGGGCGGTAGCTGAAAGAGGATGACTCCCAGCCGTCCCACGGTTCGCAACGGATCGATGGCCCGAAGAAAGACCTCAAGAAAAGTGCCGCATTCCTTCAACCGCATGACGTGCGTCAGCTTCATGTGTGCCTTGAGTGAGAACAGGAAGCCTGGCTGCGTTGCCGCAACCCATTCGGTCAGGGACTTTGCAGCGGGCAGACGGTGAAACGTGTAGTTGATCTCCGTGCTGTTAAGGCGGGTTGCATAGTGCTCCAGAAACCGCTTCGCGGGCACATCAGCCGGATAGAAGTCCGGCTTCCAGGACGCGTATGCATACCCTGAAGTTCCTGCCAGGACAGCTGCCATAGTCCACCATCAAAGCACAAGCCGTGCTCTGATAACGTGGTGAGCGTGATCCAACCTCCCAGGCGACTCCTGTATGGTCCCGGCCCGACGATGGTTGAGCCTCGTGTATACGAGGCCATGAGCCAGCCCGTCGTTGGACATCTGGACCCGTTCTTCTTTTCCGTTGTCGACGACATTCGGGCTGGGCTTCGACTCGCGTTTGGTACCTCGAACCCGTTTACGTATGCCATGTCCGGGACCGGCAGTTCCGGCATGGAGACTGCTGTAGCAAACTTCGTAGAGCCCGGGCAGAAGCTGCTCGTATTCGTCAACGGTTTCTTCGCGGACCGGATCGGCGAGATGGGACGGCGACACCGCGCCGAAGTCACTCGAATTGAAAAGCCCTGGGGCGAACCGTTCACCGACGACGAAGCGCGAGAAGCAATCCGACGCGAGCGGCCCAACGTCGTCGCATTTGTGCAGGCCGAGACCTCGACGGGAGTCTATACGGCGGGCAGGGCAATCTGCGAGGCTGCGCACGAGGTAGACGCATTAGCAATTGCGGACACCGTCACGTCGCTCGGTGCCATGCCGGTCGAGGTGGATGCAAACGGCATCGACATCGCCTATAGCTGCACGCAGAAAGGGCTCAGCGCGCCGCCGGGACTGTCGCCGATCACGGTATCGCCTCGCGCGGTGGAGCGGTTGAAGGCCCGCACGAGCCCGCCAGACGTGTGGTATCTCGACCTGCGGCTGCTGGAGGAGTACTACGACGGAGCGCACAAGTATCACCACACGGCACCCGTGTCGCTCTTCTATGCACTGCGTGAAGCGCTCGCCATTGTCTCAGAGGAAGGCCTGACGCAACGCCACGATCGTCATCGCAAGGCGCACCTCGAGCTTTTGCAGGGCCTGCAGGCGCTGGGACTAACGATGCATGTCGCCGACGGCCATCGCCTCTGGAACCTGAACACGCCACGCGTTCCGGACGGGGTCAGCGATGTTGCGGTTCGCAAGCATCTGATGGATCGCTATGGCATGGAGGTTCTCGGCGGCTTTGGGCCCCTGGCCGGCAAGATCTTCCGGATCGGACTGATGGGTCCGCTGGCAAACACCGAAGGCACTCGAGCACTGCTCGATGCTCTTGGCGAGGCTATCGGCCAGGCGAAGTAGCTGCTGCAGCGGGACGATGCGGCCCCGTACCTCTCACTCTTCCCGCAGCGCAACTGCAGGATCGAGCCGGACGGCGCGTCGAGCAGGCAGCAGCGTTGCAAGGGTTGCGGTAGCCATTAGCAACGCGCACGCTGCCGCCAGCGTGACTGCATCGTTCGGCTTCAGGCCAAAGAGCAGCGTTTCAGCGTAGCGCGACAGGGCATACGAACAGCCAATCCCGATCTCCAGACCGACGACGACCAGCGT
>DASQEG010001003.1:0-5236 GCA_035633775.1 Bryobacteraceae bacterium | reverse complement strand
TGCACCTGACGAGAACGATGGAGTACCGAGTCCCACCGCAGGATCTTCGGGTGGACCTCGGACGTATGCCGGCTCAGCCCCGCAGCAGGTTTCGGATCGACTCAGTTCGGCGGCGAGGTTCCGCGGCGCCGCCCCCGGACTCACCAGCGTCGCGACTCGCGCAACAACTCGCGATGACAGCTACGGGTGTGGCCGTCGGGCTTCTGGCTGGAAGTCTGCTGTCTAGTTACGTGTCGCCTGAACGCCGGAGGGCGGGGCAGCGTCCCCCGACCTTGTAGGCCGGGGCGGCGCCACGTAGGTAACCAGTTCATCGGCTGGCTTGTTTGCAGCCCACGCGATGCCCCGGAGCAAGGTTCGCTGGATCTGGTAATTCGAGAAGTTTGCGTAGTTGTGCCCCTGCATCCACACGAATGCACGGGCGGTTTTGCCGCCTTCCACCGGACGCTCATAAGTCCACATCTGCGGAACCTTCTCTCCGCGATGCTCGCCGGCGCTCCTCGTAGGCGCGATCTCCGCCGTCGCGAGAACATGAACGGCAGGATCGGACGCCCATGTCAGCTTGAAGAATGCCTCGTCGAGCAGGGTGAAGTTGGCCATGTCCTTCATGATCGGGTGAGCTTTGTCCACTACCGTGTAAGGCACCGGCGCTTCCAGCGTGAAATTGACCTCGCCGTGCTTCTTTGCGCCGCCGACCAGTTTCGCGAAGTGTGATGGGTCGGGGCCGCACAAGGCATCGTGAAGGCTGACCAGTCCGCCGCCACGCGCGACGTAAGCCTCAATTGCTGTCTTGTCGGTGTCCGTGAGATACCCGGCATCTCCCTTATAGACAACCACCACATCTGTCTTCTCGAGGTCCTCGCGGGTCGGGGCCCGCAGTGCGCCGCTGACGACGGCGCCACGCTCGGTCAGAAGTTTGCTCCAGTCGGCCAGAAACTGCGGGTAGTCGTGCTGGCCAGGTGCATGCGTCTTGAGCCCGGCCCAGATAAAAACGCGCATGCCATTCGGGTTTTGCCCGGGGATACGAGGGCCACCGGGCACCTGGGCCTGAAGCACCGTGGTCGTGACCAGCAGTCCGATCGCAGCCATCAACGTTTTCATCCAGCCTCACCTCGCGTTCGACAATCTTATCCGATCCTTTCGAAAGGATAGGGACAGACGGGCGTCTACCAGTTAGGAGGGAAACATATGGCTCGAAAGAACAAGGACACGAACAACGCGAAGACGAAGCCCACAAAGAAGCAGAAGAGCGCCGCGTAGCATTCTCTCTTCACGGCACATCCGAGTGGAACCGTCCCGCAGAGTCTTCTTGGGCAGCCTGCTGAGTGCCGCGGCAGGCTGCTCGCTGGAGCGCACCTTGAAACCCAACGCCACTTCGTCCAGGGGACGTGTTTCGGCCAGACCGGCGGTCCCGAAATCTGACCGCCCGGCAGCAGGGCTGCAGGCTTTGGCGCTGGACAAACGCCGCGACGCGCTTCTCTACATTCCGCAACGCTCCAGCCCGGCGAACAGGCCCTTGCCTCTGGTGGTGTCTCTGCACGGCGCGGGTGGCAATGAACGTCACGGCATCGATTTGTTGAAGGCGCAGGCCGATGCAGCCGGCGTTGCCCTGCTGTCCCCGGCATCCCGGCGCGAGACCTGGGACGTCATCGTTGGCGGGTTCGGGCCGGATGTCGACTTCATCAACAGTGCCCTGCAACTTACGTTTGATCGCTGCTCGATTGACGCCGAACGCCTGGCCATCGGAGGTTTCTCAGATGGCGCATCCTATGCGCTGACGCTCGGGCTGGCCAACGGCGACCTGTTCACGAATGTGCTGGCCTTTTCGCCCGGCTTTACCGCTCATCCGTCCACTGCAGGTAAGCCGAGTATCTTCGTCTCTCACGGAACCCGTGACGCCGTGCTGCCGATTGACCACTGCAGCCGCAGGCTGGTTCCTCGCCTGCGAGCAGCCGGATACGAGGTGGATTACCGGGAGTTCGACGGCCCGCACATGGTCCCGGCGGAATTGGCGACTACGGCGGTGGAGCAACTCGTCGCGCGCCCCGGCAAGGACGCCTAACGCAGGCTTAAGGCGCACACTCCTCACACCGTCGGCCCATGGTGGCCGACAATCATTCAAGTACGCCGTGTTCGCGAACACGTCGGAGTAGAGAACGATGCTGGGAATCAATCCGTACATCGCATACAACGGCACCTGCCGTGAAGCAATCGAGTTTTACAAACAGGCTCTTGGCGCGGAAGTGCTGTTCACCCAAACCGTCGGGGAGTCGCCCATGTCAGACATGGGGCCGGCGGACAACATCATGCACTGCACGATGAAGGTGGGAGACTCGACGATCATGCTGTCGGACGACCCGCGGCCCGACGCCGCTGCAGCAGGCGGCAACATTAGTCTCTCCATCGGACTGAACGACCCGGAGCAGGCCAGGCAGGTATTTACAACGCTGGCGGACGGCGGCTCGGTGATCATGCCACTGGAAAAGACGTACTGGGCAGAAGCATTCGGAATGCTGACCGACAGGTTCGGCGTGAAGTGGATGGTCAACTGCGACACACGGAAGTGATCAGCAGGACGGGGAAGCCTGGTTGACCGGGCCGACCGGAACTGATCCTCGGCGGTAGCTCTCCTACAGGTGTAGTTGCTACAATACGGGCATATGCAGTTTTGTTCGAAGGTACTGTGCCTGGCGGGGGTGTGCGCCCTGACCGCCGCAGCAGCAACCGAGCCCGTTCTGGTGGAAGAGATCATCGCGAAGGTTAACGGCGACATCATCACCCGCTCGGAGCTGGATCGTGACCGTAAAGTCATGGAGACGGAACTTAAGGCCCGGGGCGCCGCAGGTGTCCAACTGCAGCAGCAACTGAAGGAACGCATAGCCGACATCCTCCGCGAGCGCATCGACGGCATGCTCCTGGTGCAGAAGGGCAAGGAACTCGGCATCTCCGTCGACTCCGACGTGAGCAAGCAGATTGCCGACATGCAGCTGAAGAGCGGCATCAACGATACCGAAAAGTTCCATGCGTGGGTTCGCGAGCAGGCTGGGATGCCGTTTGAGGACTACAAGAACGAAATGCGCAACTACTTCCTTCGTCAGCGCGTGCTGCGTGAGATGGTAGGCCGCAACATCACAATCCCCAGGGCAGATCTCGAAAAGTACTACAAGGAAAACCAAAAGGAGTTCGTGCGCGAGGAGCAGGTGTTCCTTCGCGAGATCTTCCTGTCCACCGAAGGTAAGTCGGCGACCGAGGCGTCCGGCGTTGAGAAGAAAGCAAAGGATCTGTCGGCTCGGGCGCGCAAGGGCGAACGATTCACGGAACTGGCGCGCCAGCATTCGGATTCGCAGACCAAGGAGAACTTCGGCGAACTCGGTGGCTTCAAGCGCGGCGACCTGGACAAGCAGATTGTCGACCTGATCTGGAATCAGGATCGCGGCTACGTCACGGACCCGATTAAGCGCGGCAACGGATACCTCATCCTGCGAGTGGACGAAAAGCACAAAGCCGGACAAGCCTCATTCGAAGAGGTTGAGAACGAGATCATGGAGCGGCTTTACATGCCGAAGTTCCAGCCCGGCGTACGGACGCTGCTCACTGACCTGCGCCGTGATGCGTTTCTCGAGATCAAGCCCGGCTACGTCGATACGGGCGCTGCGCCTGGAAAGAACACTGCCTGGAGTGACCCTGCTCAGTTGAAGCCGGAAACTGTAACGAAGGAAGAGGTGGCGAACCGCGCGCGACGCCGCCGGCTTCTGGGCATGGTGCCTCTCCCGGGTACAGCCGTTGCCCCCAAAGCCGGTACTTCAAGCAGCAAGTAACAGCGCTGCGATGAAGTCACCATACGTAAGCGAACTGCAGCCGAACCAGATCATTACGGCTACGTTCCTGGTCTGGCACAAGGACATCCGGCAGAAAAAAACAGGTGACCCGTACCTGACGCTCACGCTGGGCGATCGCACCGGCGAAATCGACGCCCGTATGTGGGACAACGTCGCCGAGGTGATGCATACCTTCGAGCGCGACGATTACCTGCGGGTGCGCGGGCTCCTGCAGGTGCATCATAACCGGCTGCAGCTAACAGTCCATAAGCTGCAGCGGCAGAGCGCCGATCAGGTCGATCCGACGGATTACTTTCCGGCCTCCAGCCGTGACACGACGGAGATGCTCGCCGAATTGCGCAGCATCGTTGCATCCGTCGTCAATCCTCATCTCCGTGGCCTGCTGCACGCGATCTTTAACGATGAGGCCATCGCCACGCCCTTCCGCCTCGCTCCGGCCGCGAAGTCCGTACACCATGCGTATCTCGGGGGGCTGAGTGAGCATGTGCTGTCGATGTGCACGCTTGCCCGAGCGGCCGCCGCGCACTACAAGGACGTCGATCTCGACCTTCTGATCGCAGGAGTGCTGCTGCACGATCTGGGTAAGATTCATGAACTGACCTGGGACCGGAGCTTCGGCTACAGTACCGAAGGCCAGCTTCTCGGCCATATTCATATCGGGCTGCAAATGGTGGATGAGAAGCTCCGAGCGCTGCCCGAGTTTCCGCCAAGGCTTCGAACGCTCCTCGCCCATATGATCCTGAGTCACCACGGCGAAATGGAGTACGGCTCCCCGAAGGTCCCGAACTTTCCTGAGGCGCTGCTGCTGCACCATATCGACAACCTCGATTCCAAGATGGAGTGCATGCGCTCGTCGCTTGCCAGGGATCGCCAGGTAGACGGCTGCTGGACAGGCTACAACCCTGCGCTCGACCGCTCCTTTCTCAAGAAGGCCCGGTATCTCGAAGATGTAAAGCTGCAGCCTGACACGACAGGGCCTCAGCCTTCGGCCCCGCCACTTGCAGCACGGCCGCAGGAACCTCGGCCCGCGGCGGCGGCGACAGCGTCTTCCGGTTTTGCCGATAAGCTCAGGAACGCGCTCGGGGGAGCGAACTGATGGCCGGTGCGGCCGCCGGTTTCGCTCGCGAGCTACCTCCACCCCTCGAACTCGAATGCTTGAAAACGCTGTGGCTGCTGGGGCAGGGCAGCGTTCGACAAGTGCAGTCGTCGCTTACTCCTCAGCGGCAGCTTGCCTACACGACTGTGATGACCGTCATGGATAGGCTGGCGCGCCGCGGCTGTGTTCGCCGGGAGAAAGCAGGCCGTTCTTTTGTGTACACGCCGTTGCTTACGATTGACGCTGTGCGCAAGCTGGCAGTGCAGGATCTGGTGCACACGCTGTTCGACGGCAGTGAAGATTC
>DASQEG010001002.1:0-4043 GCA_035633775.1 Bryobacteraceae bacterium | reverse complement strand
TCGATGCGCGTACGCGGCTGCTCTGCACGAGGCATAGCAGATGCAGAAGCAGCTTGCACGGGAGCGGGGGCTGGAGGTGCGGGAGCAGGAGCCGGAGGTGCGGGAGCGGGAGCTGCGGCAGCCGGAGCTGCAGGCGCTGCGTGTTCGACCGCGGTGGGTTTCGCCATCTGCGGCGGAATCTCAGGAGCCGCCTGCGCCGGAGCAGCAGTGCGTCCACCCGCCAGATGGGATTCAACGTCAGCCTTCGTAATGCGGCCTCCGGCACCGGTACCCCGAATCTGCTTCAGGTCCAGATTGTGCTCGCGCGCCATCTTGCGAACAATTGGCGACAGGGGGCCTGTAGCCTCGTCGGCCTGGGCCTGCTGGGGAGCGGACGCGGGGGCCGGCTGTTCCGGCTGTGTCGGCGCCGCAGGCGGTGGCGTGGGCATCACCGTATCCTCAGGCGGGGTTGCAGCTTCCGCAGTGCCCAGGCCCAATGCTTCCACCACTTTCTCTTCCGGAGCGGCGGAGGCGGCGGGTGCTGCCCCTGCACCTTCTTCGGCGATACGAGCAACTATTGTATTGATGGCCACCGTTTTGCCCTCTTCAACGAGGACTTCCTGGAGCACACCGGCACCGGGCGAAGGAATCTCGGTATCGACCTTGTCGGTCGAAATCTCGAACAGCGGCTCATCGCGTTCCACACGCTCGCCGGGCTTCTTCAGCCACCTCGTCAGGGTGCCTTCTACGATGCTCTCGCCCATCTGGGGCATTACGACGTCGGTCATGTTCTCTCCAGTGTCGCGCATTCACTCTGCACGGGATTCAATAGGAACTGTTCGGAAATGCGGCGGATGAGCGCCAGTTCCAGCTGCTCGCGGGAGGCGTTGCACCCGAGGTTTGCCAATGAGGTAACAGGCTTGTGCAGCCCGCACGGGACGATAAGATCGAAGTACCGCAGATCGGTTGTGTGATTCAGGGCGAATCCGTGAGTCGTGATCCATCGGCTGATGTGAATGCCAATCGCCGTCAGCTTGGCATCTCCCACCCAGACTCCGGTTTCCCCCGTCGACCGCGTTCCTTCAATCCCGAACTCCGCGAGGGCGTCAATAATGGCCTGCTCCAAAGCGCGGAGATACGCGACAACGTCGCGCTTCCACTCGCGAAGGTCCAGAATGGGGTACCCGACGATCTGCCCTGGACCGTGATAGGTGATGTCCCCACCGCGGTCGGTCTCATGAAACTCGACTCCCGCCTGCCGGAGCTGTTCGAAGCTGGCAAGCAGGTTCTCCTCGCGGCCATTGCGGCCAAGCGTGATGGTGTGCGGATGCTCCACAATCAGGAGCTGATCGGGAATCAGCCCCCGCTTGCGCTGTTCCGCAACGTCACGCTGCAGTTCGAACGCCTCGCCCCATGGCATGCGTCCGAGCTGCCGGACCTCCAGCTCACGCATTGATAGCCATTCCGTAGACCGCGTTGAACGCTTCGCCTACGGCTTCGTACAACGTCGGGTGCGCGTGGATCGTATGCACCATGGTGTCAACAGTGGCCTCTGCCTCCATTGCCGCCACGGCTTCCGCGATCAGCTCGTAGCCATCGTGACTGATGATGTGAACGCCGAGAATCTCGCCGTACTTTTCATCGGAAACCACCTTTACGAACCCGTCGTGATCGCCTTCGATGGAGGCCTTGCTGTTGGCCAGCATCGGGAATTTGCCCACCTTCACCTGGTAGCCCTGCTCACGAGCCTGTGCTTCCGTAAGGCCGACGCTGCCGATGCCCGGCTGGGTGTACGTAGCGCCGGGGATGCGGTCGCGGCGGATCGGGATCACTTCCTTGCCCGCCATATGCGCACAGGCGACCATGCCCTCTGCCGATGCTACGTGCGCCAACTGCGGCGTACCTGCGACGATGTCACCGATGGCATAAACGCCGGGTTCCGCGGTCATCTGATTTGCATCCACTTTGACAAAGCCGCGATCGAGTTCGATCTTCGTGTTCTCGATCCCGCAGTTCTCGGTATTCGGACGCCGGCCAACGGCGATCAGCAACTTGCTGAACTTCATCTCTTCCGTCTTGCCGCTGGCCAGTGTGGCCGTTAGTTGCACGCCGTCACCGGTGCGGCGTACATTTTCGGCCTTTGCTCCAGTCTCGATGCGCATGCCCTGCTTCTTGAAGACTCGCTCGAGCTCCTTCGAAACATCGGCATCTTCAACCGGCACGATCCGGGGCATCATCTCGAGGATTGTGACCTTCGTTCCGAAACGATGGAACACGGATGCAAACTCTACGCCGACGGCTCCTGCGCCGATGATCCCCAGGGTTTCCGGAACAACGGTCTGATCGAGAATTTCGATATTAGTGAGAATAAACTCGGGATCGGGTTCGAGGCCCGGCAACATGCGTGCTTCCGAACCCGTCGCCAGGATGACGTTCTTCGCCGTAAGCTCGCGCGTGCTGCCGTCTTCGCCGCGCACGTTTACCTTACCGCCGCCTGCGAGGGAGCCGAAGCCCTTAACGACCTCCACCTTGTTCTTCTTCATCAGGCCTTCCACACCCTTGGCGTGCTTGCTGACGATCTTGTTCTTGCGATCGATTACCTTTGGCATGTCGAGGCGCGGATTCTTGCACAGGATGCCTTCTTCCTCGGCGTGCACGAAGTGCTGCCAAACGCCCGCAGTATGGAGGAGAGATTTGGTGGGAATGCAGCCGACGTGGAGGCAGGTCCCTCCCAGCTTCGGCGACTTTTCAATGAGCGCGGTCTTGAGCCCGAGCTGTCCGCCGCGTATGGCCGCGGAATAGCCGCCAGGGCCGCTACCAATGACGATGAGGTCGAATGTCATTCATTCGCTGAGTGTAGCGCAGGTATATAATCGCACCCGATTCCCATGCGACTTTCGATGGTGTTTTTCCTTCCGCTCGCCGCCCTGGCAGCCGATAACTCTACACAGGCCGGGCGCTTCCATGTCGAGCATCCGACGCTGCTGAATTTGGGCTTTGAGTGGGCTATTGCTGGTGACGCCAACCGCAACGCGCGCGTCGACGTTCGCTATCGTGCTGCCGGCGAAAGTGCATGGCGGAATGGTTTGCCCTTGCTGCGCGTCGGCGGTGAGAGTGTATTCCGGCGCCGGGAGAACCTCGACTACACGGTCCCGGACGGCTTCGCCGGCAGCATCATGAACCTGCAACCAGGCACTGAGTACGAATGCAGCTTCCGCTTGACCGATCCCGACGGAACAGGCGGGCAGACCGAACATACGGTGAAGGTCAAAACGCGGACCGAGCCTCAGCCGTTTAAGGGCGGCCGTGTGTTGCACGTTTACCCACCCGACTTTGCAGGTGCAAAGCAGGAGCCCAGTTTCACAAGCGTTCTGCAGGCGTATTACGGGGCGGGGCTCGGCGACTGGAGCGTAGTTTGGGAGCGCCGCGCACAACCGGGCGACACAATCCTGCTTCATGTCGGGCTGTACAAACCTGAACGGTTGAACTACGTGGACCCAATGATGACGCCGTTCGACGGGTCGATGTCGCTGACCCTGAAAGGCACGCCGGAGCGGCCGATCACGATCAAAGGGGCGGGTGACGGCGAAGTGATCATCGACGGTGACGGCAATCACCGATTGTTCGACGTGATGGCGTCAAAGCACCACATTTTCGAGGACCTTACCTTCCGCAACACCGATGTGGCGATCTTTGCCGGTCAGAAAGAAGTGCTTGGTGCGGTGGGTCTGACGGTCAGGAACTGTCGGTTCGAAAACGTCGGCTTCGGCGTCTGGACCGAAAGCGCCGATTCAGCGGACTTCTACATCGCAGACAATCTATTCCTTGGCCGGGACGATCGCTTTCGGCTGGTCGGCTGGACCGGGCCGCTCTGGGAGAGCGCCGGTCCGTATGGGTCGCATGAGCTGAAGAGCTACTACGCTGTCAAAGTGTACGGACCCGGGCATGTCCTCGCCCATAATGCCATCGCGTACTTTCATGACGGAGTTTCCGTCTCGACATACGGTACTCCGGAGAAGGATCCTGAGCGGCGCGCATCCTCGATCGACATCTACAACAACGAC
>DASQEG010001001.1:0-6420 GCA_035633775.1 Bryobacteraceae bacterium | reverse complement strand
GCCGCTGCTGTTCGGCTTGGGCCGTCAGGCGCGTAAAGGCTTCCTGTTCTTCTCTGCGCTCCGTTACGTCCCGCGCGGCCCCGAACCATTCGACGATGCTGCCCTGCTCATCCAGTAGCGGAATGGCGCGTGAGAACGTCCAGCCGAGCGTCCCGTCGACGCGAATTACTCTGTGTTCCAGCTCGTAAGGCGTCTTTGTGTGAATCGCGTGCTGGATTGCCGCTGTCACCCGTCCGTGATCATCCGGGTGAATGTACTTCTCCAGCCAGGTGCGGCTGGGGTCCTCGGTATCGGCGATGAAGTCCCGCCCTTGCAGGTGGAGCATCTCGCTCCAGTCGGCGCTCATCCGGTAGATCACATCGGAACTGGCCGTGAGGAAGGCGCGAAACCGCTCCTCGCTCTGCCGAAGCTTCTCGTCCGCCCGCTTGCGCTGCGTGATGTCCTGGAAGATGACAGCAACGCGGCTGCTCCCGACTCCACCCAGCTTGAAGACAAAGAAGTCGTACCACCTCTGGTCTGGTGCCGCGTACTGCTCGGACCGCTCGCCAATTCCGGAACGGGCTACTCGCCCGAAAATCTCGTACCAGTAGCTCTCGTACCTGGGGTCGATGTCCCGCAGGTGCCGGCCGGTGAAGTCCTGTCCTACCATCCGCGTGGCGGCGGGGTTTGCGTCCAGGTAGAAGATATCTGTCGGGCGGCCCGCTTCGTCGAACGTCACCTCGGCCAGGAAGTAGCCCTGGTCCGTCGAGTCGAACAGTGCCCGGTACGTCTCGTCTGATTCACGCAGCCCTCGTTTGGCCGGAGTGGGGCCATGCCCGTTGGTCTGCACCGAGCCGAGCTGCTTCTCCAGATGGGCCACCCTGCGGCGCAGGGCATCAAGCTCACTTTGCTCCGTGGCCACGGGCAAGCCTCCGTGTGCTCACCAGCTCCCGTTGGAGTGCCTCGTGCGCCTCCCAACTGTGGGCTGCATCAAGGAGCTTCTGGTAGGCCGCCGCGTCCTGGACCACAACTTCGGCACGACCGTTCGTCGTGAGCACCAAAGGTCGACCGGTCTCTTTCAGCCGGGCGACGAAGTCACTGGTACGGCGCTTAAAGTCGGTCATGGAGTGGATGTCTTCGCTTAGGTGAACCATCAAGGCCTCCGCATTAGATTCTTACAGAATTCTATGCTCCAGTTGAGGAGTGCCCACCCATGCCCGAACATAATCTGCGCGTTTAGCCGCCGCCTCCGTCCGGCCGTGGTTCTCTTCACGGACGCTAGCGATCTGACCGATTGTGAGATCGACGCTTCGCTCTGCAAAAGGTCAGATCACCGCAGCGGGGGCTTCTGATCTACGGGCGCACGGGTAAGTAACGGAGCTCGCGGGCGCAGAGACCGTTGGGCGCGTCTGGATTTGAAGTTTCAGCCGGTTCTCTGCCGCGACTTTGGCTCTGGCAGAGCTGCGCATACCGGACAAAATCATGCGCCGAGGTCCACACACCGCCAGCTGGAGGACCGAACCTTCCGTGGCGCATGACGGCTGCCAGTCTTCGCAGAGACCGGCCTCGTTCGACACCTGTGCTGTCGGTTATCCCTCTTCCCGCAGACTCGCGACTGGATCGAGCCGTGCGGCGCGTGAAGCGGGCAGCATCGCCGAGAGCAGCCCAATCATCAGCATGCATACGGCACCAAGAGCCAGGGCGAGCGGATCCAGCGGCGAGACCCCGAACAATAAGGTTTCGACAACTCTGGTGAGAGCCGTCGCGCCAAGTAGTCCAAGCACCAGGCCGATGCTGATCAGCACCGCCGCGTTCTTCATTACCTGTGACAGCAAGTCGCGAGCAGTGGCCCCAAGCGCAATGCGAATGCCCATTTCGCGGCGTCGCTGCGTGACCGCCTGCGAGAGTACACCGTACAAGCCGATGGCTGTCAGCAGCACGGCTACGCAGGCAAACGCTCCGATCACCCATGCAGGGCGACTGGAACCGGATAGAGTGTCCCGCCGAACCTGTTCAAGAGTAGCGATCTCATCGAGCGGCAGGCCCGGGTCGATGCTTCGGAGAGTTTGGCGGACGGCTTGCACGACGGCTGCGGTTTCCAGCGAGCTTCGCACCAGCAGCCTGATCCGAGTGTTCGGCGCCTGTGCGAGTGGGACGTACACCACCGCCGGGTCCGGAACTCCCGGAGGCGCAACGCGTTCACTTCGAATCACTCCCACGATTTGCATTTCCGTCGTTTCGCTCTTCTTCTCGCCGTAACCAGGCGCCGTAATGCGAACGGGAGTTCCGATTGGGTCCGTTATTCCCGGCACCTCCTTCAGACGTCGCAGAAGTGCTTCGTTCACGACGACTACGTTCGGCGCCCCGAGGCGGTCACGGCTGGTGATGCCGCGGCCTGCAATCACAGGGATACCCACCGTACTGAAGTACCCGGGGTCCACACGCTTAAACCGCACACGAATCAGCTTCTCGACTCCGGCAAGCCGTAGACCCTCGCCGTTTCCGATCCAGCGAAGTGGCAAGTGCGTCGAAAGTGACGCGTCGCTGATGCCCGGTGTGCTGCGGAGTCTGGTGGCCAGCGCGTCGTAGAACTGAGCCGCGCGCTCGGGCGTCGGATAAGCCAGTACAGGCAGGTCGGTGGTCATCGTCGTTACCTGCTCTACGCGAACACCCGTTTCCAGTGCCTGCAGGTTATGCAGACTGCGAAACAACAGCAGCGCACCGCAGACCAGCACAACCGAGAGGGCTACTTCACCGATGACAATGAACCGCCGCATGCCCGCATGGCTGCCAGAGGAACCGCGGGAAGCCCGGTTGAGAGCGGAAACCAGGTTCCCGCCGGATGTTTGGAGGGCCGGTACCACGCCGGCCAGCAGGCACACCAGAATGGCGAGTGCGGCAGCAAACGCAAGAATGCGCATGTCGAGCACGACTTCGGCCGTGAACGGCAGCATGTCCTCGAGCACAGGTGTCGCGAGACGAATCAGCAGCGCTGCTATAGCGACGCCCGCGAGCGCTCCGAGAACTGACAGAATCAGGCTCTCGGTCAGCAGCTGGCCTACCAGCCGCGCCCGCCCCGCTCCAAGTGCGGCCCGTGCTGCCATCTCACGCCCGCGCGCCGCGCCGCGTGCGATGAGCAGGCTTGCTACGTTGGCTGACGCAATCAGCAGTACCAGTCCGACGGCTCCGAACGCAACGTAGATGGAACGCTGCAAGCTGGGGCCGATCATGACGCGGGTGAGCGGCTGCACCACGACCGAGCCGCCGCGCTGGTCGGCGCTGCGCTCGTTTTCCGCCGCCGCATAGATCCCAAGCATTTGCTGCCGGGCATGCTCCAGGGCAACACCCGGTTTCAGCCGTCCATATACCGTAAGCCAGTGAATGTTCCGCAGGCCAGCACTGCGATCGACTGATAGCGGCTTCCAAAAGGCTGTCCGGTCCCGGTCGAAGGCTCCCGGCGCAAGCACCCCGATGATCTGGTGTGCTTCGCCATCAAGGATGGGACGGCGCTGGAGAATGTCGGCGGCACCGCCGAAGTAAGTTTGCCATGCGGCGTGGCTTAGAACCACCACGGGCGAACCACCCTGACGTTCCTCCTGAGCAGTCCACACGCGCCCGAGCCTGGGGCCGATGCCAAATACGCGAAAGTACCCCGCCGTAACGGCCTTGCCCTCCAGGCGCACAGGTTCCTGGTTGCCGCCAAGGGCAGTGGCGACTCCCTGCTCGGCGGAGATGGCCTCGAAGTCTGTCGCCAGCCGCTGCCAGTCAAGAAAGTCGGATGTCGTCGTCGCGTTCACAATGCCGGGCCGAGGAGCGTCCCAGATACTCACAATGCGATCGGGATCGGGAAAGGGCAGCGGTTTCAGCAGTGCGGCATCCACCACGCTGAACATCGCAACGTTGGCGCCAATGCCGAGTGCAAGGACGCCGATGACCACGGATGCAAATCCGGGTTCGCGCCTCAGCGAGGACAGGCCGTAGCGAGCGTCCCGCAGCACTGCTTCGAGCCAGACCATGCTTCGCTGCTCGCGGTGTTCTTCTTTCATTGCTTCGATCCCTCCAAAACTTCGCCGAGCCGCCGCTGCCGCCTGTTCCGGGGACAAGCCACGGGCACGGCCGTCGTGCTCGCCCAGTTCGATGTGAGCCGCGATCTCATCGGCGAGTTCGCGGTCGAGGTTGCGTTTGCGGCCGAGTGCCAGCAGACGGAGCCATAATCGACGCACTGTCACGGCTTTGCCTCAAGGAAGCGGCCAACCAGCGATGTCGCCTGCTGCCATCTGGCAACCTCGACTCCGACTTGCTTACGTCCGGACTTCGTGAGCGAATAGAACTTGACCTTGCGGTTCGTTTCCGAAACGCCCCACTCGGTGCTGATCCAGCCCTCCTGCTCCAGCCGGATCAGAGCGGGGTAGATCGAGCCCTGACTCAATTGGAGGGAGTCGCCTGAGACCTGCTCGATCCGGCGCGCGATGGCATAGCCATGCAGGCTGCCCATCGACTCGAGCGTCTTCAGGATCAAAAGATCCAGAGTGCCGTAAGGGATCTCGCCTTGAGTTTTAGACATGTCTATATTCGACATGTCGATCTTAGAGTCATGTCCCTGTATGTGTCAAGGCAGAATGTGACACTGGCAATACCGTATGAGGACGATCCGGATTGCTCTCGCAAATCTGCGCTTCCCCGACACGCCGGCCGAGTCAGTCCGTCTTGCAGTCGAAGCAGTCCGGGGCGCCGCGGCAGAAGGAGCGGCGCTCGTGTGCTTTCCCGAATGTTACGTGCCCGGCTATCGAGCCGCGGGCAGGACCGTGCCGCCGCCACCGGACCAGACGTTCCTCGACTCTGCATGGGCCGAAGTCGGCGACGCGGCGGGCAGTGCGCGAGTCGGTGTTGTGCTCGGAACCGAGCGGATCGTAGAGGGGCGCTTCCGGATTACGGCAGTCGTGTTTGGGCCGGATGGTAAGGTGGCCGGATTCCAGGACAAAGTGCAGTTGGACCCATCAGAAGAGGTGCTGTACTCACCCGGGCTCGAGCGCCAAGTGTTTACGATGGATGGTCTGACGTTCGGCGTCGCCATCTGCCATGAAGGGTGGCGCTATCCCGAAACCGTCCGCTGGGCCGCGCGCCGTGGTGCCCAGGTCGTCTTCCACCCGCACTTTCACGAACACGAGCGCGGGGGCTACATTCCCTCCATTTTTGCGGATCCGGCCAACACGTTCCACGAGAAGGCCGCGTTGTGCCGGGCCGCGGAGAACACCTGCTATTTCGCAACGGTGAACTGCGCCAGCCCGGGATCGCCGAGTACGTCAGCCGTCATCCGGCCCGACGGTACCGTGCAGGCGTGGCAGGCGTACGGGCAGGAGGGGCTGCTCGTTGCCGACATCGATCCGGGGCAGGCGACAGGCGTTCTGGCGGCTCGCTGCAGAACGGCTCAATAGTCTCTGATAATGAGTTGGGGGCGCGCTACGTCCTGACAACAGAGGTATTCATGATCCGGCACATCGCTGCTCTGACACTCGCGGCCTCCGCGGCCCTTGCCGCAAACGGACCGCTCCTTACGTTCATTCCGCCCGATGCAAAAGTCGTAGGCGGCATTCACGTCGACCGCACCCTCAGTTCCGCTTTCGGACGCTTCGTCATTTCCCAGATGAACGACAGCAGCTCGGATTTCAACCGCTTCATCGAAGCGACAGGCTTCGACCCCAGGCGGGATCTGCGGGAAATGGTATTTGCCTCGGCAGATACCAGCCGGAAATCGGGCGTGGTGATCGCAAGGGGCGTATTCAACGGTCCGCAGATTGTAGCGTACGCTCGGAGTCACGGCGGAACTGTGTCCAGCTACAACGGCGTAGAAATCGTTAGCGCTAAGGACGGTCGTCAGACCGTAGCGATCTTTGACGGTGACACGGCGGTCGCCGGTGACGATCGCTTTGTGCGTTATGCAATTGACCAGCGCAACGCAACCGCTGCCGCGACGGCTCCACTGTTCGCGAAGGCCGCCAACCTGCGCAGCCGCTACGACGGCTGGGTGATCGCGGCCGGCATCTTCACTCCCGGAATTCCCGGTGCAAGGACGCCCGTTCCTCCTGCCGCTGTCATGCAGGGCATCGAGGAGACCAGCGGCGGCGTTGAGTTCGGCACCGTGGTCCGCGTGACCGGTGAAGCCATAACTCGCTCGGACAAGGACGCGCAGGCACTAGTCGATGTGATGCGGTTCGTCATCGGCATGGCACAGGGTGCTGCATCCAGCAACCCGGAGGCTAAGCTGCTCGAGCCTTTGTTCACGAACCTGAATCTGCGTGCGGAGGCGTCGGTCGTCAAGCTCTCGCTGTCCATTCCGGAAGCAGACCTGGAGCAGTTGATGAAGTCGACGCGCGGCGCTCGCACGCAGCGGGCCGCTGCCAGATAACCTCGCTTGCGCGGTGGGCAGTTCCTCAACTGCCC
>DASQEG010001000.1:0-6743 GCA_035633775.1 Bryobacteraceae bacterium | reverse complement strand
ATCAGGGCGTCTCGCGACGGCCACTGCTGAGATTGGAACGGCTTCGCGGCATTAGCGCCTGCAGCTTAACCGGTAGACATAAATGAGCCCGCATATATCCGCATGCGACAGCTTCGCGTCGACTCGACGATGCCACGACCGATGCTGAATGACTGACCTGCCCTGAATTCCTACCAAATTAAGTTACGATTCGTCTGCTCGTAACAATATCACCACAGCAAGTCTGCCGGGGCGCCTCCCTGAACCTCCCGAACCCCTGTCCGCTAGCATCAGCCCTGTACTGTGGTTGACGCCTTCGAGGTCCGACGATTCCACTCATATGCTCTTTGTGTTCCCGGTGCTGGCGCGCCCCGAACCCGCACGTTGCGGGTCCCCGCAGGCTTGCACAGTTTGGAATGACAGTTTCAGCTTCACGAACGTTCGTCGCGAACTGCTGCCGGTGCGATCTTTATCTCACGTGGGCCGAACAACCGCGCATCCGCGGAGAAGGCGCCGGGCCCAAGCAGCACGAGCGAGGCAGCTATAGCACTTCCGAGGAACGCCCCAGCGGCAGAATCAAGGATGCGCGCGTTGAGGGGAACTGACGAGATAGCAAATGCGCAAAGTATCGCTGTCACTACGGAGGCAGGCATCGTAAAGAAACCGACCATCAGCAATGCACCTGCGACCGCGCCGAACAGCGCAGCCAGAGTGCCTCCGGCCGTCGTGCTCTCAGCTGCAGAAAGCAGAACCAGACTACGCGCGAGCACAGTGACGCCGATGGTCATTCGCAGCAGAAGCAGGCCAGCTGCGAACCTGCCTCGCGGGAAAGCTGAATGAATAAGTAGCAGTGGGTTCTCCTTGCGCCAGTGCCTCAGCGCGAGCGTAAGTGTCAGCTTAGGGCAAGACTGTCCAGGAAAAATCCCTCGTCTTTGTAGCTGTGTGTTACCTCGATAGGGGTACAAAGATGCGCGTCAGAGCTGAATGATGCCGCGCCTCAGCGCAATCGCAGCGGCCTGAGTGCGATCGCTTGCCCCGAGCTTGTCAATGATGTGCTTTACGTGCACCTTGACTGTCTCTTCTGAGATGAACAGACGCTGGGCGATGTCACGATTCCTGTTGCCCACCGCGAGGTGTCTCAGTACGTCCATCTCGCGCTGAGTGAGCACCTCGTCGCCAACATGCTCGGCCAGCCGAGCGGCAATCTCGGGAGGAATACGCTTCCTTCCGGCGTGGACCTGTCGAATCGTGTCAGCGAGTTCACGAGGCTGCATGCTCTTCATCAGATAAGCCCGTGCTCCTGCCTGAAGTGCTCGCGCTATCTCCACGTCGCCTTCAAACGTCGTCAGGATGATGATGCGAGCCTCGGGAAACTGACTACGGATCGCGATCAGGGCATCGATGCCGCTGATGTCTGGTAGCCGCAAGTCCATTAGAGTTACATCCGGCGTGTACTCGGAGAATTTTTGAATTGCTTCCTTGCCGGTACTTGCCTCAGCGACCAGCACCATATCGGGTTGAGCATTGATGATTGCAGCAATGCCCTGTCGAAGCAGTGGGTGATCATCGGCCGCTACGATGCGAATCCGCTGCGTGCCGCTCATGTGTCCCCCTCGTGATGGAATACCTTCCATAGATATATTCTGCTGAACCACCTTGGGAACCTCGCTGGTTCACGTGCGCTAAATGCAACGTCTCTCGGGACATTAAGCTCGACCTCAGTTCCGTTGGCCGGGCGGCTCCAGACCTGCAGCCGCGCCCCAATCCGTTCCGCTCTCTCCCTCATTCCCGACAGGCCCCAATGCCCGTCGCGGCCGGTCTGCAAGACCTCTGAATCGATGCCGGAGCCGTTGTCACGACCGGAATGGCGGAGTCGCCGCGGGTTGTATTCGACGATCGCCTCGATCCTGCTGGCTCCGGAATGACGAAATGCGTTTACCATCGCTTCCCTGCCGATGCGATACACCTCGTCCCGGATGATGGGATGCAAAGGCCGGCGCGTTCCGACAGAGATCACGCTACATTCAACATCTTGCACGCCCATCTCGTGCTGCAATGTCGACAGTGCTTCTTCCAGATCGAGAGATTCGCTTTTAGATGATCGAAGCCCCCGCACCGCGTTGCGTCCTTCCTCAATGACCTGGGTCATGAGGTCCAGGACACGATTGACTTGCGGTTTTACCTCCGAGTGGTCGCCCAGCCGATCGGCAGCGACATGCAGTTGCATGGATGCGCTGAGAAAACCTTGTAACAAGGTATCGTGCAGCTCCCGAGCAATTCTCGTGCGCTCCGCGAGTCGCTCCTCGAAACGGATGCTGAGCTGACGCTTAAGCTGGTGAAACCGCAGCCAGTACATCAGGAACATCGCTGCAGCAACAATTAGCACTACAGAAGTTCTGAACCAGAACGTCTGCCAGATTGCGGGCTGCACGTTGAGCTGAATGGCGGCTTCCTCGCCGTTCCATTCGCCGTCCGGATTGCTCGCAATCACACGAAATCTGTAGCCGCCCGGACCCAGGTTCGTGTAAACAGCCTCACGAGCTGCCACTGGCTCGCTCCATTTAGTGTCAAACCCGTCCATACGGTAGCGAAAACGGACGCGCTCAGGTGATGAGAGACTCAAACCGGCATAGCTGATTATGATTCGACGATGCTGAGGAGGCACACGAACGGTTTGGCCCATGTCCATCGCTTCACCGTCCGCTACGACTGCATGAATATCGACAACGGCGGGAGTGCTGGCATCGCCACCGTGCCGTGGATCAAACATCGACACCCCGTGGCGCGAACCGAGCCATATGCGTCCGGAATCATCAGCGACAAGCGCGCGCTGCCGTCTGATGGCTTCCGTGCCAACCAGCCCGTCGAAACGCCCGTATTCCCGGAAGTCTTCTGCGCTTACGGTTCCCGCAGACAATCGTCTTCGGTCAATCCTCAATACACGAGTTGATGTCGTTATCCATAGCCAGCCGACTCCGTCTTCTGCGATACCGAGGATGTTGTCGCCTAACAACTTCGCGAGCGATTGAATTCTGCCTCGTCGGCCGACAGCCAAGCCAGCTACCGTCCCTACCCAAAGAGCGCCGCGGCTGTCCGCGAACAAGCAATTGACGTTGGGCGAAGGTAGTTCCAGGTTGGACATGAAGGTGCGCCAAGCTCCACGCGAGAAACCGCTGAGGCCCCGTGGCGTACCGAACCACATCCATCCGTCGGAAGTGCTCGCGATGGAGGTAATTACATTCGAGGCAAGACCGTGCGCGGTGGTGTGCGTAACCAATCCTGTCCTGTCGAGTTTGACCGCGCCGCCACCGATCGTGCCTGCCCACACCGTTCCGTCAGTTTCCCGGTGAACAGCCGAGACCGTGTTGCCCGGGAGTCCGTGCGAGCGATTGTACGTCATAGCGCCGTTGATGGTCGCGCCGTCAAACCGCAGGTGCGTAAGCTCGCCGTTTTGCCGTCCTACCCAGATCTCGTCGTTGGCTCCCGCGAGCGATTGTACGAAGTCTTTGTCAATTCCTGCTATCGAGATCCGCTTGACGGCAGAGCCCTTCACGTACATCAGCCCGCCACCAATCGGCGCCATCCAAACACCGCCCCCGGGGTCTGCGTAAACGGGTCCGACCGCAATTCGTTTTGTAGATTCCAGCGTTACGAATGGAGCATTCCGGATGCGCTCAAGGCGGTTCGCCCGTCCAACCCAGATGCTGCCCTCACGATCTTCAAACAGAGCAGTTACCGCTTCGCGTATCTGGCCAATATCTTCTGCCGACGCCTGGCCCTGGGGGTCGAGCCTAACGAGACCGTTCGCGTTCGTGCCGATCCAGAGATTGGAATGCCGGTCGCGGGCTAACGCCAGGATTCGCCCCGCACGAAGCTCGGAAGGAATATTCCTGGTCGTCAACTTGTGGCCATCCCACCGAACAAGCCCGTTGTCGGTTCCGACCCAGATTTGTCCTTCCGGCGTTGGCAACAGGCAATTCACTTTCGAATCCGGCAGCCCGTCGTTAACGGCAATGCTGTGATTACCGTGTAGTCTGAACAATCCGGCGTCACGCGTGCCAACCCAGATCTCGCCGTTCTTCAGTTGCGCGAGCGCCAGCACCGGTGACCTGGAGAATCCCACCGGAGCGGAAACTGTCTTAAAGCCGTCGTGCCTGAGAACCGCCGCACTCGGTTCTCCCTTCAACATCCACGCAAGCAGAGAGCCATCAAACGTTCGGCTGGTTGCGGCGACTGTCACGCCTGGCCGGCCTAAGTTCGCTAAAGGGTTGTCAAACTTGCCACTCCGGAACCGCAGAAGCGATGGGCGTCGTGGCCTTACCCACAGATCCCCGTTGCTGTCAGGAGTCAGGCCAATTACCGGACGGACGGCCTGAATAGGGTCGGAGTCCTCAACACGTCGAAAGCCCTGCCCATCAAACCGCAGCAATCCCTGCTCTGTTCCAATCCAGAGGTACCCATCCTTCGCCTGTGAAATCGCGTAAACGGGTCCGGGAGCGAAGCCGTTCTCGGGTCCCCAGACATCCCGCATACGTGTCGCGAGGGGGGAGTCCGGCTCGACGCCGAAGCAGAACAGCGGGAACGCCACCAAAGCGGGTAGCAGGAGTGGATGTTTACGGGATGTAATCGAATTGCTCAATAACAACCTCGGTGTCGTGTGTCAGCTGGGACCTGGCTCTCCCATAGGAGTAGAGAGCAATGAAGAAGACCTCCTCTCCGGGTGATGGCACCCCCGAGCTGAAAGAGTGCTCTGCAATTGCACGGTTGCTTCCGACCCTCTGCGTGTGGAACTCCGCACGCCCGGGACCCCAGCGCAGCGTATGTTTCAGCTTGCCTCCGGGCACGTCGAATCGTACAACGTTCGCAGAAACGTAGTACGGCTGAATCGCGAACTGCGCGCGTTTGTTCGACGCGTCACCCCAGCGACTTACTTCTATGTTCATCTCCCGGTGGTTCTGACTCGGCGCCTGGGAGTCGAACGTGTAGAACCCCAGAACAGCGGCTGGTTCGAGGTGGCCGGTGTCACCGACCGTGAACGAATACGTGCCATGGCCGAGGGAGTCTTTCAGCCGGACCTCGGCGCATCGCCAGCCTCGGGGTCCCTTCGTAATCCGCAGATGAAGGCGTCCATCATCATCCACCCAGGCGTTGCGGGCATCGTACTCATTCATGCTGCCACCACGGTTGCTTGGTTCAACGCGAACGTCCCAATCGAAACCACTAAATCGGAGTTGCTTCGGACGCGTAGAAGCGCTTAGATCTTCAAACCCTTTACCCTTGACTTCAGCAACTGCAAGGACAGGGCCGCCTTTGACGGGGAGTTCTCTGCTTTTGGCTGGCGGAAGGAAGGTGCGATCCACGAGCAGCGCCGCGTACTCGGTTCCGAAGTGAGTTGCGCTCCGCCACCGCAGGTTCGAATCTATCGGAGTGAAAGGTTGAGTCGAGAAAGGCTGGACCCACCAGAGATCGCTTTTTGCAAAGAGCACAATGCGATGCTCGGGCGTCGCACCGACGGCGCGTCCCTCAATCACATCCGTCTTGGCGGGCCCCCCGAGCCGCGCCTCCGGAATTCTTGTGAATTCTATGCGTGGTTCTATGGCCGCCTGCGGCCGCGCGGAACACCCCGTCGCAAGCAGCGCCAGGGTCCCGAGGGCTCCGCACCAGCATGGGTGCAAGCGACAGATCGAGCGCATGTTTCAGAGTAGCTCACAGAGCTTCCAGCGGACACACCCACGATAGGGGGATTTCCGAGGACCCGGCTTCGTGGTATAAGCCCGCCCGGTGCACAGGCGCTCCACTGGGATCTGTCGGGTGCATCGCGGATATTTCGGTAACTCCTCGGCATGGGACCAACAGCGACCAATCCGGCAATGACGATCTCCACAATGCCACCGCCCGTTGAGAAATGCTGCACCGGAAGAACGCTGTACAGCCAACCGATCACGAGGCTGCTCGCAACAACACGCTGAATGCAGAGCCCTTCATAAGTGGTGAAGTTCATCAGGCCGATCCGGCCGACGACGAGCGCCAGGCCGCAACGGATAACCTGAGCGCCGCGTGCCTGTACTGTCGATCCGATGCTGTGATCGGAACACGATGCTTGCGTCAGGTGTTTACGCCCGGAAGCGACTACTTCGGCCGGGGTGTCCCCGCCGCTATTCGACTCGTCCTGGTAAGATGTGGTCGCCTTCATTTCTGGCTCCTCCGCGTCGAACGGGCAAGCTCGTTCCGCGCTTTACGCGATAGTGCAAAAGGCATGCCAACCCGCACCATGTGTTTACACGGTTGAGGGCATTAGTGTTTCAACGATCGTGCCGCACGCGGCCGATGTCGAAGTGTCGAAACGCGGTGTCAGCACAGTCGGACTTCCGAGCCGGCAAGGTGAACCGTTCAGGGCTACCACTGGACCAATCAACCTTCCGACTGCGTGGGTGCGCGTCAAGCGTCGCACCATCGACTCGGCGAGCCGAGTTCCACCAACGCAGTCGCCCGACTGATCGCTACGGCTTCGGAAAACCTATCTGTGGCCGGTTAGTTTGCCGCGGCAAGTCAATTGCACAGCATGGATCGTGCAGCGTCGCAACTCGGCGCTGCACACAATGAACGGCGAAGGGACTGACCTCCTACTTTAGCTGCCTGTTTCCCCTCAGAATCCACATTTCTCCTCCCCCGACCTCTTTCACCCAAATCAGTCCCCTTTCGCCCGTTTGCTGCCACGGCCTGATCCAGTGGTTTCTTCGCGAAAGGTTAGGGCACGATCGATC
>DASQEG010000999.1:0-3188 GCA_035633775.1 Bryobacteraceae bacterium | reverse complement strand
GTCACGGCGGGGTTCGAACTGATCAATGTCCGCTTCAAGGACACGAGCTCGCTCAATCACAATGGAAACTTTACGTTCAACGGCCAGTTCACCAACAGCGGCGATCCCCGGCTCGGATCGGTGAGCGGCGGCAGCCCGGTCGCGGACTTCCTGCTCGGCGCTCCATCCGTGGCAAGCGGACAGAAACTCCTCAGTCCGTTTTATTCTTGGGCATGGTGGCCGAGCTTCTACATCAATGATGACTTTCGCATCACCCGCAATTTGACCGTCAATGTTGGTCTGCGGTACCAGTACACGCAACCGGTCGTAGAGAAATATGATCGCATCGCACGGTTCGACTGGAGCACCGGGCGACAGTTGCTGGCAGGTCAGGACGGGAACCCGCGCTCGCTCCTCACGCCCGACAAGAATGACTGGGCGCCACGTGTTGGATTTGCATGGCGGCCGACAGGAAGTGACACATGGGCGTTGCGTTCCAGTTACGGGATCTTCTATGACCGCCTGCCCGGCAACGACCGATCCTGGCAGATGACCACCGCGCCCTTTCAGGTTGGGTTCTCAGTTGTGAATGACCCTGTGGCGCCGAACATCGACGTAGGCGCCCTCTTCCCGGTGATCACACCGAACCTGGTGGGCATCTCGCTTTTCAATCTGGATGACCGCAGAAGCCCGTATCTCCAGCAGTGGACATTCAGCTCGCAACATACGTTCGGCGGCGACTTGTTCTTCGAAGCGGCGTATGTGGGCTCGAAAGGAACGAAGCTGTCCAAGCGCATGGATATGAATGTTGCACCGGCTCCGCCCGCGACGGGAGATCTGCGGCCCGTACAGCAGCGTCGCCGCTACCCCAACTACAGCTTTATTCTGAACGATACCGGAAACGCCAACTCGTCCTATCAGGGCCTGCAGCTGACAGCGCGCAAGCCTTTCGCCAGAGGATTGAGCTTTCTGGTCGGCTATACGTGGGCGCGGTCGATGGACAACGACTCGTATGATGGCAAGGCTACCCGGAACTATCGTCCTGAGGACCTCGACTGGGGCCGCAGTGCGTTCGACGTCCGGCAGCGCTTTACATCCAGCGTGCTGTATGAGCTTCCGGCGGCGCGCAACCTGAACGCTCCGTTGCGGCATTTGTTGGGCGGCTGGCAGGTAAACGGAATTCTGGTGCTGCAGTCGGGCGTGCCGTTCCACGTAACAACGAGTGTTGATCGGTCCAACACGGGCGTGACCTTCGGATCACGGCCCGACCGGATCTGCAACGGAAACCTGCCGTCATCTCAACGCCGGGTAGAGCGATGGTTCGACACCGGGTGTTTCACGCTGCCGGCTCCTAACACTTACGGCAACGCAGGCGTGCACTATCTGGACACGGATGGAATTCGCAACGTCGACCTCGCGGTCTTCAAGAATATTCCGTTCAGTGAGCGCTGGCGGCTGCAGTTGAGGGGCGAAGCCTTCAACGCGTTCAACTGTGTGAACTTCGGCAGGCCGGCAAGTGGACTGGAATCCCCGATCTTCGGAAGAGTCACGTCTGCACTTGATGCGCGAATCATTCAGCTTGGGGCGAAGGTTGTCTGGTGAGACGCGAGACGAGATGGCGATGCGGTGCTGCCCTGATGGCCGGCGCCCTGCTGGCGTTCGCCTGGCAGCGAGAGCAACCCCCGGCACAATTCTACGGCGACATCGCCATCGCCGAGCGGAACTCAGCTATGGGAGCGACGGATCCGTCCTGGTCTCCTGATGGCTCACGGATTCTGTTCAGTCTCTTTGGTTCCTTGTGGATCGTCGCGGTGTCCGGCGGAGAAGCTACTCAGATCACGGCGGCACCTGGTTATGACGCAGGTGCCGCCTGGTCTCCGGATGGCCGAACGGCCGCCTTTCTCCGTGGTGACGGACCGATTCGCGGTGTACAACTCGGTACGCAGGGCCGGTTGTTCACGGTCGATTTAAGCACCGGCAAAGAACAGCAACTCGCGCCGGAGCTGCAGTTTGTCGGAACACCGTCCTGGTCGCCGGATGGTACATCGGTCTATGTAAATGCTGCAGTCGGAGCCGAGCACACGATATATCAGGTGCCGTTGAAGGGCACGCCGCGCAGGGTTACCGGCGTGCTGTATTCGCGTGTGCCGACGATCGTTCCGCGTGGTTCCGCATGGTTTCACTCCTGGTACCCGCTGGCAGTCCATCGCTCCGGAAACGAAATAGCGTTTGGGGGCGACCGCGACAATACACCCCAGCTTTGGCGTATGCCGACTCGTGAAGGACTCGTGCTCGCATCCAAGCTGACGCGTTACGCCGAACGCGATCAGGCAGACATTCAGGATGTCTGCTGGCAGGACGAAAACGTTCTGCTATTCTCTGCCAACCGGCACAGTCAGGAAACCAATTTCGATATATGGCGATGGAAGGGCGGAGCGGCGGTACCCGTTACGCGCACGCTGTATGACGAATACAGCCCCAGAGTCGCTCCGGATGGAAAGAGCGTGGTTTTCGTCTCTAATTATCTTGGAAACCCGGACCTGTTTCTGACCACAACGGCGTTCCATACCGCTCGGCATCTTCGAATCGAGCGACTGCGGTTCCGGGCGAACAGCAGCAAGATACGTGTTCGCCTTCGTGACGAGAGCGGCAAGCCGACCGCGGCGCGCGTTTCGATCCGTGGCGCTGACGGCAAATACTACGCGCCAAGTGGCGCCCTGCTGCGGGTGCATCCAGGAATGGGTGAGGCTGCGGGGTTTTTTCATGCTCGGGGAGAGTTCGACGTGGAAGGTCCCGCAGGTCCGTTCCGTATTGCGGCCTGGAGGGGAATCGAGTACGAACCCGTAGTTGTTACGGGAGCCGAGCGCGACGCCGACATCGTTCTCCAAAGACGCCTGAGGTGGCAAGGTGAAGGCTGGTGGAGCGGCGAAGATCACATTCATGCGAATTATGCGGGCCCGTACTACTTGCGACCTGATGACGCGCTGCTAATGGCAGAGGCCGAGGATCTGAATGTCTCCAATCTGCTGGTTGCCAATGCCGAGGGGGCCCGGACGTATGACAGGGAATTCTTCGAAGGCAAGCCGAGTATGCTCTCCACGGCCAATCACATTCTGTACTGGAATGAAGAGTTCCGCAATCGCATTGTGTATGGGCACATGGCTCTGCTGAACCTCACGGCGCTCACTGATCCGCTTTATACGAGTTTC
>DASQEG010000998.1:0-4291 GCA_035633775.1 Bryobacteraceae bacterium | reverse complement strand
GGCTCCTCATCGCCTCGGCTCCACGTTTCGACAGCCCGACAAGGTCGGCGGACTGCAGCAGCAGAAGAATAACAACCGCCGTCAAGGCTTGACCTCGATCACCTGATCGGCCTTCACCGTGCCCAGCTTCTTCGAGCCTCCGCGCGGCCAGAATACCTCCACGTCGGCTTCGGTCCGGTCTCCGAGGCCAAAGTGCAGAGGACACGCGCAGGAAGACGCGTAACTGCCCGCTTCTGTCTGATGCCGCCACTGATTGTCGACCCGCACCCGGGCTCCGGGCACTCGCACATTCACGGCGAGCCAGCGGTTTGACGAGCCGCAGCGGTTTCGCAGGATGCGGGCAGGTTCGTTCAACGCGGTGACTACAAGATCCATGCAGCCATCCTGGTCCAGGTCGGCTGCGGTGAGGCCACGATTCATCCGGCTGACGGGATCCGCTGTACCGCCGGACGAGAACTGCCTGCCTCCCTCATTACGGAGCCACGACACCGGCTCCCGTACCGAGCCGGCGCGGGAGCCACTCGCAGACAGCACGTCACTTCTCGCCAGGGCGAGGTCTTTCCAACCATCATTGTCAAGGTCGGCAAACGCGATCCCCCAGCCTGACATAGGCCGGGTCAGCGGGCCAAGTCTGGTTTTCAGCGTTGCCTCTTCGAGTTCTGGGCCGAGGTTACGGTACAGCGGAAACGTTTCGTCGCGAAGAGCCGTGTAGACCAGATCGGGTTTCCCGTCGTTGTCGTAATCTGCAGCGTCAACGCCCATAGCGGACGGCGGATTCCCGCTGGCCGGGGCTGCGGTTCCGAATTGGAATGCGACCTCATCGAACTTACCGTCACCGCGGTTGCGAAACAGAAAGTTGAAGACCCGGTCGTTGGTGACAAAGATGTCCGTCCGGCCGTCACCGTCGAAGTCTGCGGCAGCGGCTGCCATGCCCTTGCCTTTCTGGGCCGCTACTCCGGACGCTGTTGAGACGTCCGTGAAGGTACCGTCACCGTTGTTGCGGAACACGGCGCTCGCTTCCGGGTCGTAAAACTTTGGGTGGCAAAAATCCGGCTTGCCGTCGACGACGCATGTGCGCTCGGCAGCAGCGTCCCACTTCACGTAGTTCACGACGAAGAGATCGCGGTCACCGTCGTTGTCCAGATCGAACCACGCCGCGCCCACTGACCATCGGCCTCGATTGTTGATGCCGCTGCTCTCGGTAACGTCGACGAAACGACCCTGACCCGCATTCCGGTACAGCGTGACACCGGTCAGGCTGCAGACCAGCAGATCCACCCTGCCGTCGTTGTCGAAGTCTGCGGCCGCTGCTCCGATGTCGAAGCCGGACCCGCCAAGCCCGGAGGCATCGGTCACGTCAACGAACTTCAGATTGCCCGTGTTTCGAAATAAACGATTGAGGTGTCGCGGCGAAGTTTTGCGGGCTGAAGGTAACGGAGCTCCGTTGGCAAAGAAGATGTCAAGTTGACCATCGCCGTCAGCGTCGAACACTGCGACGCCCCCCGGCATCGCTGCGGGAAGGTGCTTACGGTCCGTTTCTCCGCTGAAAAGCGTGAACGGCAACGTGACTACCTCCCAGCCAATTGCGAAGAGCAGCCCCGCGCTCAAGAGCGGACTTAGCATTCTCGCCCGATTTTCCCATCACTGATCGGCGCCGTCCTGCTGTGCAGACCGGACCGTATAGCCGCCGATGCGTACACCATGAGCCCGGCCAACTTCTACGTCAGTCCGGAAGTGGATACCAGCATACATTCTGGACACGGATGCCTCGTCACGGTCCGCTTCAAATCGTGCTCTGCCCTGCGGAAACAGGTACGAGAGTACCTCTGCAGCGGCCGCAGAAAAGGTGGAGTGCCCCGACGTGTACGAAGGGAAGTTTGGCAGTCCGATACTCGTCCGAATCGAAGGATCCAGCTGTGACGGGCGCGGGTTGAAGTACCTGAACTTTGCCTCCCAGCACGCGACTGCGGCGTCGTGCATCGCCATGTTCAGCAACGCAAGGGCTCGGGCGGCGCGAACCTCGCTCCAGTTCGCTTCTGCGATGTAGGGCGCGGCGATGAAGTTCCAGTGACCGGGTGGAGTCGGGGTGCTTGCGCCGTCATTCCACTTGTACCCGATCGCAAGTTGACGCCGTGTGAGATTCTTCACGGTATCCCTTACTTCGGCAAGGTCTCGGGCCATTTCAGGTGAACTGGTGGGCGGCGGAGGACCAGGCCTTTCGGCGACGATATCCGCAGAGCTCATGTTCCACGGCATCACGCGTCCGAAAAATGGAAGCATCGGCGGACGCGGTGGGTTTTCGAGACTTCGCCACGCGATCTCGCCGCGCGCGACCGCCTGCTCCGCAAGGGCCTGCCACATCGCCGTAGTTCCCCCCGCTGCGCCCATCCCGTCAGTGCGCGCGCGAGCAATCACGAGATTTGCGACTGCCTGTCCGAGAGCAAGCCCGGCGGCAATGTCGCTGGGGCTGGCGCGGCCGGACAGGAGAGCTGCCTGCCGCTGCTCCGCCGCTTTCAAGGTCACCGCCTCGACGGCGGTCGGAAACAGCAACTGCAGCATTGCTGTCGTGACACCCGAGATGACGGCATCTTCGGATGGATAGGCCGGCAGATCGGAATTGCCCCGAAGTGCCTGAATCCCTGCATCCACCTGCGAGGGAGCCGGACGGCTATACAGGTACTTGTAGTGCCACGCAACCTTTAATGCCTCGTACTGCGCAACCGAAACATAGCTGTACGCGCGTGCGGCGTATGGCGGGTTGGCAAACGGAAACGACGGATCGGCAAATGGATTGTTGGCATCCGGGACCGGATAACTGTCATCGGGCAACGCGGCTGGGGGCACGTTGTGCTTTGCCACCAGCTCGAGCAGGACCTCATTCCAGCGCAGGACACCGCCGCGGCTCCAGTAATCTACGTTCTGCCGCTGTCCTTCGGTGATCTGGGCCTGCGCGGCCCTGATCGTCGCGAGCTCCGCCTCGTAGGTGGCATCGGTCACCGGAAGGGGAGCGGGCACCACAACCTGTGTCGGTGACGTAAGCACGATCATGCGCCACGATCCAGCGGCTGGATCATTGCCCTGCGCTGCACAGTGGAGAGCTGCGGCAAACAGCAGCGATATGAAAACCCTCGTGCTCATCGATTGCGGTTCCCCCGGAAGCTGAACAGATACATGAGACCAGCCGTGAGCGTTGTCGACTGGCCAACGTTACGGCCGGCCAGGACGTATGAGTAGCCTCCAACGATCGACAGAGCGTCGTGTCCCGGCAGCGGAACCTTTGCCCATGCACCCACACGCGAGAAGTTCATGCGATTGGACACGAAGGGCATGTCATTACGGCGAATGTCGCCTCCGCCCTGCGTTCGCTGCTCACCGAACATGACGGACAATACCAGCTCGCCACGAATGTAGCCGCTGCTGAGCGAGTAGTCGAATACCCGTGGCAGCGGTACCTGGTCGGAGAGAGTCAGGTGGCCGTCTGTATAAAAATAAGGCCGGTCGAGCGCGATGTCGCCTCGCCACGTATAGGCGGCGGTCCCATTCACGAACCAGCCCTTGTTCGTCCGAAGATGGGCAGTCATCCGAGCCGAAATACGCCGGCTGCGCGTACCGATGGACATGGGCAGAAAGTCAGGCGTGTACTCGGACAGCGGGACGGAACCCGATACTACTGCGATTGTTCGCAGCGTGCCGGTTTCGCTCAGCGGTGTGTCGAAAAATTTGTACTTTACAGCAAACGTACCGTCCTGAAATCCGCGCATGCCTGCCAGAACACCCTTGCTTGCGTTGGTGCGCACGTGAGGAATGCTGGTGATGACATTCAAGCTGTTCGTCACACCGTAAATTGCGTAGATCTGATGTGCCTCGGTAGTCAGAGTGCCAAGGTTGGCGTTCGTGCGCTTAAGCGTGCCTTCCCAATACTCGTTCCAGCCGTCATGCGTGTACATGTAGCCTGCGCACAGCAGGCGTTTTCCCATCATGATGCCGTCATCGATCGTCTGGGCGTGCGCAGCCGAGCAAAGCAAAGCGCTGACGGCAAGAGCAGTGATTCTCTTCATCCACACCTTCGCGAGGCTGCTTTCGGCAGCAAGGAATAGATGCTAGTGAATCATTGCCGGCGTGGATTCACAATAGCCGAAAGATATTAGAATCCGCTATTCGCACCGTCAGCGCAGTCAAGATCCGGTTTATCAGAACAGAAGTTTAAGGCCAAACTGAAGATTGCGCCGGTCATTGAAGCGCGTGCCGTTCACCTGTCCAAAGTCTGCGGCACCTACGGTCAAGCCGGGCG
>DASQEG010000997.1:0-7895 GCA_035633775.1 Bryobacteraceae bacterium | reverse complement strand
CTCCGAGACCATCCGCCTTGCAAGCTTTGTGGCATCGTGTCAGCAATGCTCCGGACTCGTGTGGAGCAGCTGAAAGTCGAAGCTGCTGCCACCAACAGGGTGCGTCGCCGCATGGTGAACATGGTACAACGTAAGCGTGCTTCTCACCCTCCACAATGACAAGCCTTCTTCGACGTCCGACGCAGAAGACTTTCAAAAGCAGGATGTGCTTGAGAAGCTTAAGGCCGTTGATCTTCGAGCACGCCGTAAGGGCCTGGAGTCACTCGATCCTGGGCGCAACAAGCTGGTTCGCATCGGCATGGAATCAGACGCGGACGGCAATGTTAGCAAGAACAGCTATGGTGTCTTCAACCTGGCATGGCAGTCGCAGGAGCACCCGGACTGGCCGATGCGAATCGGCAAAGAGCTTGCAGAGATCAAGCAGTCGATTCGTCAGCTACACGG
Organism: Bryobacteraceae bacterium; assembly: GCA_035633775.1. GTDB lineage: Bacteria > Acidobacteriota > Terriglobia > Bryobacterales > Bryobacteraceae > JAWXCM01. Next base: position 7,451 of record DASQEG010000997.1, on the reverse strand, counting down.
TGTTCCTCTTCGCTGGGTGATCTGGGCCGGAATGGGCGGCTCGGCTGAAGACAAGTCCATGTACAATGCCGTAGGCCTGCTGCGCCGGGGTCCACGGCTCTATGTTCTCGACTCCACCGATCCTGTCAAGCTCAAGGCGATCCTTGAAGACATCGAGAAGCGTTCGGGCCAGCCGCTTGCAGCGGCGCTGAAGAGCACGCTGGTTGTCGGTATGGCGCTCGGGATGACGTCTTACGAGCCGGTATTGAATCTCGAGAAGCTTGCCGCGCTTTACGTGCGGCACAAGATCGACAGCAAGCCGAACTTCATCTACATGACCCTCCCCGGCTCACTGCTCGACCAGTTCGGCCAGAAGGGCGGATACCGCAAAGTCGAACTGCAGCTCGACAACGGTAACTCTACTTCCGGCAGGCACAGCTCGCCACTGACACGTGGAAGCCTGTACCCGCTGGGTCTTGCCTCCGTACCGCTGGACGAGTGGATGGAGTCGACGTGGTTGCGCGACGAAGATGTGGCTACGGCGTGGAGGCTCTCGGCTTTCCTCCGAACTCAGGCCACCGCGGGACGAAACATGATCACGCTGGTACTGCCCAAAGCGTGGAGCGGTGCCGGCGTCTGGACAAAGCAGGATTTCGAGGAGAGCCTTGGCAAGCGCGAGGACTTTGGACTCAAGGTCGTGATTGGAGAGAAGATTCGGCTCGCAAACTACTCGGCTCCTAAAGACGGAACGCAGGACCGCTGCTTTCTTGCCCTGAACGTGAAAGGGCTTGAGAGCGACGGCACGAAGATAGCAGCCCTGCGGCGTGCCGGTTATCCCGTGGCGGTGCTGACACTGAACCGGCCTGACTTGTCGCGATACATGCAGTTCATTCATTTCGTGGTGTTCGGTATTGGGTACCTCGAGGACATGAACTTCGTCACGCAGCCCGGCGTGGAGTTGTACAAATCCATCACGAACCGTTTGCATGCCGAAGCAGTCAGGGCCGGAGGCGTTGAGAAAACAGGCGAGTGGATTCGTACAGCTACTTCCCCGAGACGATCACGATTCCGGGTCGGGCTGACGCTGTATTACGACCGGTTGCCTCAGGGTCTCGACATCTCTCATGGCTCGGCGCCCGAGATCTACGCCGGCCTGTTGAGAACGCTTTCGGCTGACCGTCAGGTGCGGTACGGGGAGCTGACGTTTTTCGGCGATACGCGGTACAGCGCACGGGGGCGCGCGGTACGCAAGTTGCTGGATCGTGCTGCTGATCGCGTTTACCGAACAGCTCTGCGCATGCCGGCCGATGTCTACGAAGGGCCCGCGATGAATCACTCGTACCACGAGATGGTCATTGGATACGGGCACTGCTTCTCAACGGTGCTTATCTCCGAAAAGGCTGAGCGCCTCGCCTCAGCTGACTACACTGCCGACTATCACCGCGCTCAGTTTCTGGCCACGCAAATGGCGCTGGCTGAACGCGGGCGGTACGTGGTTTCCATCGGTCTGAAGGACCTTGAAGACGCATCGCTGAAGCTTCTCGACGAGTTCTTTCGTGAGGTATCAGTGCTGCTTAAGTCCAGAACGCGAATGCGATGATACCATCATCCCGATATGGCAAAGTTCCGGGCCGCAGGCAGGCGCAAGACGCCGCCTCCTGGACCTCGGCCGAACGCGATCGGGTGCATTGTTCTTCTGATACTTATTTTCATTTTGGTTTTCGGTGTAATGTACTACACAGTGCGCCAGGCCTGACGAGCAACCAACACATTCGATGAACAGTTCTCCTCGAAACGACGGACGCCAGCCTGAGGCGCTCCGCCCTGTCCGGATGACGACGGGGTACCTGCTGACCGCCGAAGGTTCGGTCCTGATCGAGTGCGGAAACACGCGTGTACTTTGCGCTGCAACGGTCGAGGACACCGTCCCGTCGTTCCTGCGCAACAGCGGCAAGGGTTGGGTCACCGCTGAATACTCCATGCTGCCCCGCAGCACGAGCACTCGTACCCAGCGTGAAGCTGCGCGAGGTAAACAGTCCGGGCGTACGCTGGAAATCCAGCGGCTGATTGGACGATCGCTTCGTACCGGCGTTCAATTAGACGCTCTAGGCGAGCGGACAATCATCGTCGACTGCGATGTGTTACAGGCCGACGGCGGGACACGTACTGCGTCCATTACTGGTGCGTGGGTGGCGATGGCGCTCGCCATCGACAAGCTGAAGCGATTCGGTGCCCTGAAGCGATCTCCGATTCTCGATTCGGTTGCAGCCGTGAGTGTCGGCATTGTGAGTGGCAGGCCACTGCTGGACCTGGACTACTCCGAGGATTCTTCAGCAGACGTCGACATGAACGTCGTGATGACGGGGGCGGGCAAGTTCATCGAGGTTCAGGCAACGGGCGAGAAGGCTGCCTTCGATGACACGGAGATGGCTGTCCTTCTCGACCTTGCGCGGGCCGGTATCGCTCAGCTTCGCGAATATCAGCAGGCAGCACTCAGCCCGCGGTGAAAGTACTCTGTGCAACAACAAACTCGGGGAAGCTGCGCGAGTTTCGCAAGGCTGCTGAAGACTGGTTCGAACTAGAGTCGCTGCCCGAACTGGACGCGATTAGTCCTCCTGAGGAAACTGGTTCCACGTTTGAGGAAAACGCCATCCTGAAAGCGCGCTACTACGGTGATCTCACGCCGGAAATGCTTTTTGCGGAAGACTCGGGACTCGAAGTGGATGCACTCGGCGGAGCGCCAGGGGTGTGCTCAGCTCGGTACTCGGGACCCGGAGCTACCGACGCGTCGAACAACGACAAGCTGTTGAGGGATCTGGAAGGCGTGGTGGACCGCCGTGCTCGCTACGTTTGCGTGATCGCACTGGTCAGGGCTGGCGAACTGCTCAGCACGTTCCGCGGGACGGTTGAGGGGACAATTGCGGTGCGGCCCTCAGGTTCGCAGGGGTTTGGGTACGACCCGCTGTTCTGGTACGCGCCGTTCGGATGCACGTTTGCGGAGGTCACTGCCGAACGCAAGCAGACCGTCAGTCACCGCGGGCACGCTGTCGCCGAACTCGTACGTTACATGTCCTCAAGGTCTTCAACGCCGCGACGGTGAAGGGCGGTCAGAGCTCGCAGAGCGTTCCAGCGCACACCCGGATCCGGATCGGTTCGTAGTTGGCGCACCAGAAGGTACGTTGAGGGGTCCGACAGGAAGCCGCACGCCCACGCTGCAGACGCGCGGAACGCGCTATCGAGGCTATTCGCAAGCTGGTGCAGAATCGCAAGAGCTTCAGCCGCGTCGAGGCGATACAGCAGGGTGACTGCGTTGCAGACAACCCGCGGATGTTGATCACGTAACGCATCAGCGACAAAGCCACGATCGTTGCACCACGACCTCGCGCCCTCGACCACGTTGGCGCGAACTCGGGCATCCGGGTCCTTGAGCATTTCCCTGCCCCATACAGCGTTGGGGCGGGCACGCGCCAGCAGCAGCGCAGCCTGGGCTCGCACAGGGGCGCTGTCGCTTGTCATTAAGGAGTTCAGGCCAGCGACAAGCCTTGTTCCCGAGGAATGCCTGACCAGTACCGCCAGTCCCCGACTCAACCATTGCGTATGTTCCCGGATGTGGCTTAGGAGGCGCACATCAACGGCACGGTCGCCCGCGTAGGCAGCGCGAAAGATCTCGCTGGCCTGGTCGTCCGAGCAAGCTTCGCTGCAGATACGAAGGATTGGATCTCCAGATCCAATGTCGGCCTTGTGTACGGGAATCGAAGTTCGCGCGGTACTCACGCATTCCTTATCGGCATTCCGGTCGCAATTTCTAGAGCAATTGCAATGTATGCGTCAGGCCCCCAGGCTTTCCCGCAGCGACCGCAGCTCTTCGCTCAGCCGCTGGACCTCTTGTTCGAGCGTGGATAGCCGCGCTTCGAGTGCACCCCCTGGCTCCGTTACGCGCTGAGCTGTCACAGGGGTACCTTCATCGGGCTGGCCCGCGAGCAGGTGGCCGTAACGAGCTTCTTTGCGTCCGGGCTGACGAGACATCTGGACAGCGAGCGGTCCGGTGGGGTGCTCACTCAGGGCGCGAAGGCATGCTTCCACCTCCTCGGGGTCTGAGAAGCGATGCATGCGCGCAGCGTTCCCCCGCAACTCGCCGGGAGTTTGAGGACCTCGGACCATCAGCTCGCACAGGAGCGCCAGTTCGCGCCTCCCAAGATTCAGGCGCTCCCCGATACGGTGCCCGTACTTCGGAACCCGATTGCCTCCGCCGGTGAGAACGGACACCAGGCCGCGCGCCCGCAGCGATTCGAGACCGCGATCGACCAGCTCTTCGTCGAAATTCACGACGGGATCGCGATTTGATTTCTGATTGCAGGCATTTACCAGAGCGTTAAGAGTCATCGGGTAATACTCGGGCGTGGCGAGGTCCTTCTCGATAAGGCATCCGAGCACGCGTACGTCGACCGTGTCGAGCAGCTGTTCCATTCGCTTTCAGACTACGACGAAAGAGGGGCGCACCCTTCGGCCCGCCCCAGCTCGCAGCACAACAGCACATTTTTACGGCAGCAGCGTGAAGTTCATGGTGATCTTCGTCAGGATCTCCACCGGAACGCCATTCAGGTATGTAGGCTCGTATTGCCACAGCCTGGTTGTTTCGAGCGCCACCCCGGCGAGATCCGGGTGCACCTGTGTGTTCACCACCTTCAAGTCGCGGACGGTGCCATCGCGGCCGATGACCGCATCCATGAGCACGCTGCCCTGTACCCCGGCTTCCTTCAGGTGCGCTGGGTAGTTCGGCCGGACAGATTTCACCAGCTTCGCCGCCTGCACATTGCCACCGACTCGGATGCGCTGAGGGCCGGCGGACGTGACTGGCGGCGCTGGTGCAGCGGAGCGCGCGCCATTGATGTCCATGACTTCGCGCAGCATGCCGACGTCCAGCATCACCGATACGTTCTGGGCACTGCCGGCAACCAGCGTGACCTTGTCCTGTGTCCAGAGCTTGAAACCCCGTTTCGCAACCTCTACGGCGTACTCACCGGCGGGCAGTGAGGCGAATGCAAACTCCCCTGCCGCGTTCGTCAGCACGATTTCCGTGCGCGCACTCGCCAGGTCTCGAACCACTACGGAAGCGCTCGGCACACGCGCGGAACTCGCATCTGTGACGGTGCCGGAAAGGCCCGCAGTACCCTGAGCCGGCGCCTGGACAGCGGCGGCCATGAGCAGAACACCGGCAGCGACGGTGCCGGCGCCGATTTTTACATGCATGTTTACGCCTCCTCGAATCAGATCGGAACTTACAAGCGAACGAATTCTGGTCTCCAGGTGACTGGTCTGAGCCATAGCCACGGATGGGTGCTGGACGTTGACCTGCCTGCCCGCGACAATGCCGAGCAGGTGGGTCGCGTAGTCGCAGCCGTCAACCCCTTGCCGCAGCACGTCGTCATCGCAGGCGAGCTCACGCTCCTGAAACAGCGAGTTCAGTGCGTACGAGGCGAGCGGATTGAACCAGTGCAGCGACGCACTCAATGAAGCCGCAACCGTCACCGGCCAGTCATGCCGGACGATATGTGTCAACTCATGGCGGAGCACAAGGTCGAGACGTTCGTCGTCCCAGTCGGCAGATTCCGGCGGAACAACGATCGTCGGTCGCAGCCAGCCATGGGTTTCCGCAATGCCTGCGTGCGGGCTCTGGCAATACTGCACCGCTCGCGCGACGCCCAGCTCAGTGGCGAGGATTTGCCCGCGTTCTGAGATTCGCTCAGGCGCCGGAAGCGCCGACGCAGTCACTCGCCTTAAAGCGATCAGCAGTCGGGCAAGCGCGATTGCCGCACCGATGGCCCATATCCACACAAGAGCCGCGTGCCAGTCGAATGAGGGCTGGACGAGGGGCCTGGAGACGTTCGACGTTATCGGTCCTGCACTCGCGGGCGTAATCACCATTACAAACGTTGTGCGTAGCGCACGCACAGGTTCGGCCCGCGCGAGCAGTAGCAATCCTATTGGCATCAGCAGTGCGGTCAGGAATGCCGCCGCGAGCACAAAATGCCTCGAGGCTGCGGACGATTTAAGTGCAAATCGGCGGTAAAGCAGCGCCAGCGACCAGGCGGCACTCGCGGCAGCGGCCCACAAAGCGAGTGTCGTCATGATTTGCGCTCCGACTTGCGTGCGTCGCGGATTAACCTGGCCAGACGGTCAAGCTCTTCTGGCGGTAATGGCTTCTGCTCGGGTGAGGTCAGCAGCGTAGCCATCATTCGCTCGGCAGAGCCCTCAAAGAATGTGTCGAGCAGATGCCGCAGCGCCGACCGGCCTGCATTTTCGCGGGCGACGCACGGTGAATAGCGGTAGCGCGTCCCCTCTTCCACGTGCGTCACCTTGCCTTTCTCCTCAAGAATGCGGAGCTGTGTGCGAACGGTCGAGTAGCTCACATCGCCAGGAAGCTGCGCATGTACGTCAGCTGCTGTGGCGCTACCAAGCCGGTAGAGGACGTCCATAATGAGGCGTTCCCGTTTGCTGAGCGGATCCACTTTGATCTCCCTTCGTCAAGCATGCTAAAAAATTAGCACACTTGAACAGACACCGTTCACCAAAACAAGTTCCGCCAAAAAAAAAGGGCTGCACCCGAAGGCGCAGCCCGTTCACTTCAGTTTGCTTTGCGAGACTAGGCTTCGGCCACGACGTTCAGCGTGACGTGGGCGGTAACTTCGCGGTGCAGGCGCACCGGAATCTTGTACTCTCCGGTCTGCCGAATGTTTTCCGTGAGCTCGATCTTGCGCCGATCGATCGTGTAGTTCTGCTTCTCGAGCGCCTCGGCTATGTCTTTGGCCGTGACGCTACCAAACAAGTGGCCTTCTTCACCGGCCCGCTGAGCAATGGTCAGAGTGACTCCGCTAAGCATCTTGCCCAGGTCTTCGGACTCATTCTTCAGCTTGGCCTCACGTCGGAGCCAGGCTTCACGCTCCTGCGCGACGATCTTTTTGTTTGCCTCGGTGGCAGCAACAGCCATCTTGCGGGGCAGGAGGAAGTTGCGCGCAAAGCCGGGAGCCACTTTGACGATCTGGCCGCGGCTGCCGAGCTTCTCGATATCTTCTCTGAGGATAATTTCCATGTCCGTGCTTCCTCGCTTAGACCGGCGCCGCGAACGGCAGGAGGGCAATGTTGCGCGCCTGTTTGATGGCTTCTGACAACCGACGCTGATGCGGGGTGCACACACCGGAGATCCGGCGCGGAGTGATCTTGCCGCGTTCCGAGATAAAGTTCTGCAGCGTGCGTGTGTCTTTGTAGTTGATGTCGTCCATCTTCTCCACGCAGAAGCGGCACAGCTTCTTGCGCCGGAAGTACTGCTTCTTGCCGGCGATGGCCTTATCACCGCCGGTCGGCTTCATCGACGACGAAATGGGGCGTCCGCCCTTCTGTTCGGCCATGGTTATTCGTTCTCCTTCGTTGCGGCAGGTGCCGGCGCCGGAGCTGCCGGAGCTGCAGGAGCTGCA
>DASQEG010000996.1:0-2660 GCA_035633775.1 Bryobacteraceae bacterium | reverse complement strand
AAAACCGGCATGTCGGCTTTCGAAGGTTTGATTTCCAGCCTCGCACTCGGATATAACAGAACTCGAGCCCTGAAATTGCGCACGGACATAGCCAGCGTCCGGCCGAAGTATCCGTCGCTGGGATTACCCAGGAGTCCCGCGCGCGCGTATGCGTACGTCTCGATCATGTTGGCGCCAGTAAGACGTATTTATACCATGTGCGCCTTTGTACGGAAGGATAGGCGGCGATCTGGATGAAGTTAGTCGTACAGCGGGTACTCGAGGCCAGCGTCACGGTGAATGAAGAGCAGGTGGCACACATCGGGTCGGGGTTGTTGGTGCTGATTGGAGTAGCACGTTCGGACGAGGAACAGCACGCGCGTGCGATGGCGGAGAAACTCGTCCGCCTGCGTATCTTCGGTGACAGTGCGGGAAAGATGAACTTGAGTCTCAAAGATACTGGAGGAGAAGCACTAGTTGTTTCTCAGTTCACGTTGCTGGCTGACTGCCGCAAAGGAAACCGGCCATCGTTTGACCCGGCAGCGCCGCCAGAACAGGCTCAGCGGTTATACGCGTATTTTTGTGACGAGCTCCGCCGACACGAAATTCCAGTGCAGACGGGGATCTTTCGTGCCAACATGAAAGTAGCGCTAATTAATGACGGCCCGGTAACTATTCTTCTCGAAACCGATTGTATATCCGGCCAGTCAGTAACTTTGTAAGGAGAATCATAGACCCTCATGGCGAGGCAACAGAACTCATTCGACGATCCAGGGCTGCTTGAGGCAGCGCTGGAGGGTCTTAATCTACAGAAAGCCCGGATCGAAGCGCAGATCCAGGACATCCGAAGCCGCCTGGGTAGAAGGCGTGGCGCTCCCGTGAAGGCGGCAGGGCCCGCTCCTCAGGGCAGGGGCGGATCCAGGCCTGAGGGCCGAAAGCGGACTCTTAGTGAATCGGCGCGGAAGAGAATCGCCGCTGCGCAGAAGAAGCGGTGGGCCGAGTATCGAAAAAGTCAGAGCCGGGGCGAGCAGTAGTTAATCGTTCCACTCGAAGCGAGCGAGTATCTCTTCCACAGGTCCCTCTGCGGCCACCCGCCCCTGCTGAAAGAACACGGCTCGCGAAGCTACCGCCCTTGCCAGGCCCGCATCGTGAGTTATGACGATTCGGGCCTGCGGCAGACTCTTGAGCAAACGAATTAGTTCCCTTCGTCCAGGAGGGTCAAGCGACGTTGTCGGCTCGTCCAGAACCAGCACCGCCGGATCGGTTACCAGCACCCCTGCAATGGCAACCCGGCGCTTTTCTCCAGCACTCAACTGCCACGGCGCTCTATCGGCAACTCCGTCGAGGTTCACTGCTGCGAGTGCGGCAATAGCTCGTTGCCGTGACTCACGTTCAGATACGCCGGCATTTCTCAACCCGAACATAACGTCATCGAGTACCGCAGGCATGATGAGCTGATCGTCCGCGTCCTGGAAGACCATTCCAACGCGCTGCCGGATTGACATAGCGGTGGTTCGGGAAAGCAGCTGGCCACATACCTCCACATCTCCGGAGGACTCCAGGATTCCGTTTAGACACAAGATGAACGTCGTCTTTCCGGAACCGTTCGGGCCCAAAAGCGCAACGCATTCGCCGGGCGCAAGTTCGAAGTTCACCCCGGAAAGGGCCTGAGCTCCGCCCGGATAGCGATAGTGCAAGTTGCGAACTCGGATTACGGCTTCCACTGCGTTCACCGCAGGGTGGCGGCGAGCAGCAGGCTGCATCCGCTCAGCATCGCCCAGTCCCACGGTTCGGTCCGGTCAGAAAAGGAAGCCGTCAGCGGCCCGCCGTGCCAGCCCCGGGCCAGCAATGTGCGGTGGACGCGCTCGCTCCGTGCAAATGCAGTTGCGAACAATACGCCCACTTGTGACATAGCAACAACGGAGTTCGCGCCTGCTCCGCGCGCGAGTGCCGCCGTCCGCATGCGAGCCATCTGCTCTCCGATCACCACCAGATACCGATACACAAACTGAATGGAATCAAGCAGTGCATTTGGCAGGCCAACCCTGCTCATCGCTGCGAGCAGAACCTCAAACCTGGTTGTCGAAACAAGCAGGAGCACAAGTCCGGCCGACAGTGTGCTCCGGACAGCAAGGAGAGCTGCGCGACCGGGTTCTCCGGCCAGCCATGCGATGCCGGCGAAGCTCAGGGCGAAGGGCAGCACCGCACACAAACGAAGAGCAAAGGGAGGGACAGGGAGACGGGCTCCGAACACACCGACTCCAAGCAGAGTACCAAGCAGAGCAAACAGGTAAGGCGAGCGGCACTGGCCGGTGGCGATCAGCAACATCAGCCAGGAGATCAGCTTGACGCGCGGCTCACGCCGATGAAGCCATGTGGTGCCGCGGCTCCACCTCTCGAGCGTAAGATGACGCAATCACGCTCTCCTGCGGAGCAGCCTTGATGCAGCCGTGGTGACTGCAAACACCATAGCGAGGCCGGAAAGGCCGGCAGCGGCGCGCGCAAGCGCATCAGATTCAATCCCCGCAAACCGGTAGTCGGGCATCGGCGCGGAAGTAGCCGCCGTTTCTCGCTCAGCAATCCCGAGTTGTTCGGCCATCTTCTCGAGCGTGTCGGGAGCGGCGGACGCAAGAACAAAGCCCATCGCCGCAAGGGCGACAGAAGTAAACACCAGAACAACA
>DASQEG010000995.1:0-3670 GCA_035633775.1 Bryobacteraceae bacterium | reverse complement strand
CAGCGCCGCCGGCGCGTGCCGCTTCGACAGACGCGTTCAACGCCAGCAGGTTGGTCTGAAATGCGATCTCGTCGACTATTTTGATCACTTTCGATATGTGCTGCCCTTCGGTCGCGATCGCCGTGATCACGGCCATTGTTGCGGCCATGGAGCGCTCGACATCCGCAATGGTGCCGACGGACGTTGACACGAGTTGTGCAGCCGATTGTGCCTGTTGGGCGTTTGTTCTTGTGATGGAGCCAAGCTCCTCCCCCGCCGCGGAAGTCTCCTCAACTGCCGCTGCCTGTGTGGACGTGCTGCCAGCCAGCTGCTGGACCGCATCGTTGATGCGCTGTGACGTACTGGTGATAACTGCGGTCTGCTGGTAAACCTGCTCAGAAACCTGCCGGAGAGTTGTGGTCGTCGAGCGGATCACCGCTGCAGCGATCGCGACCGCGACCGCCAGCGCCAGTGCCGTCAGCCCGATGGCCCGCGATCGGGAGCTGGCGAGATCTTCAGCTCGTCTTTCCAGCAATATGTCGAGCTCCGTCGCGCCGGCCTGCCATAATTGCCACGCAGCACGCCGGGCCTGGTCCGACCCAGCCTTTAGCTGCGCATCGGTGACCGTCTGCGGCTGCGCCACGACCACCTGCTCCAGCAGGGTGAGCAGGACTTTGTTTGCACGGCCGTACCGCTCGGCCGCAGGAGGCAGGTTCTGTTGCAACGTCGCGCTGGGCCCGGAGAAGTTACCGTCCTCGGTCACCGCCGTAGCGATGTCGGCGAGCGTGCGGTCCATGTCACCTTCTCGCAGCAGTGCCGCGCCTCTGGCGACTTCGATTTGCTCATGTCCAGCGCCTGACGGAGTGTTCAGAGTGCGATCGCCTAGAATGTGCAGCGTTGTCAGCCGGTCGATCGTCTGCGGCAGCACGACCAGAACAGCGTCCATGAGGTAGTAGCTGTCCAGATCAGGGTCGAGAATCAGGTTTGACATGTCTCCGGCGTGAGTGATCATGCCGCGAACGTCAGCGATGAGGTGGGAGTGCAACGCGTCTGAGACCTCTGGCGACTCAGACCGTACCCGGCTCTTCAGCCGGTCCCATTCACTTTGCAGGGTCGTGTACTGCAGGTGCTCGCGCTTGCGTTGTGCGAGTCCAACGCTGGTAAAGCTAAGTGTCTCGCCGAGTGTGGCCGTGGCTTGCTCGAGCGAAGCCATTGCTTCGTCGACTTCGGACTGAACGCGACGGAGCTGCTGTTCCGAGGAAGCTGCATGCACTCGGAATTGTCTCGTTGCGAGCTGGTGCTCCGTCAGGCTCTGGAGCAACCTGACCGCGGGACGGACGTACTCGATGCCGGCTCTCTCTTTCTCGGCGAAGGCGATGTCCTTGGAAAAGCCCTTGGTGATGAAATAGAACAGCGCAATTGAGATGGTTGTTAAGACGAGTGCGCCGACGAAAGCAATCCGTCGTCCCAGAGTCAGATGTCGCAAGCGGACCTCCTGGTCAGGCCATTGCGGCGCGGCAGCCGCACGTGTATATCGTCGTCGTGTCGAATGGACTTTAGGTCAGCTGTTGCCGCTTCGATCCAACCAATCCAACACCGTCGCGTTTACCCGCTCGGGCTGCTCCAGGTGCAGCCAGTGCGTGGCATTCTCCAGCTCAACCAGATCTCCTGACCGGCAGTAGCGTGCGCTCGCTGTAGCGAGTTCACGAAGAAGGAACTGGTCTTGAGCTCCCCAAACGATCCGCGTGGGGGCCTGCACTTCGATCGGTTCGACCTCAGATCTGCGGGCATGCCTTGCAAGGGCGCGATACCAGTTGATCATCGCGGTCAGAGCGCCGGGTTGAGACCACGCAGCGCGGTACGTATCCAGCTCTTCCGCTGAAAAAGTTCCGGGCGCACTCGTTGCCGTCAAGGAACGCACTCCCGCCTCAAAGCCCGCCGCAGAGAACAACTTCTCGGGAACTTTCGGCAGCTGAAAGAACAGCATGTACCAGCTGCGAAGCATCTGCCTGGGACTCGTCATCAGAAATCGCCGTGCTACGGCCGGGTGCGGTGCGTTCAGGATGACCATGCGATGCACCCGGTGCGGGTGCTGCATGCCCACTGCCCAGGCGACGATACCGCCCCAGTCGTGGCCAACCAGCGCCACCCGCTCGCGCCCGAGTGCATCGGCAACGGCGATGACATCCGCTGTAAGTTCGGAAACAGCGTAATCGCGAACATTTTTCGGTTTCGCACTCTCGTTGTAGCCTCGCTGATCAAGTGCGACCACGAGCCAGCCCGCTGCCGCGAGTGCCGGTATTTGTTTCCGCCATCCGTACGAAAAGTCCGGAAAACCGTGAAGCAGGATGACGGCTGGTCCGTCGTCCGGTCCGGCTACGCGTGCATAGAGCGTGCCCGCAGATACCTCGAAAGCAATTCGCCGCATCACGATAATATGTTCGGCTACCGGTATCGGCAAGCTACTTTTGAGAGTGTGCGCCGAGTTCTGTTCACTACGTTCGGATCGTATGGCGACCTGTTCCCCTACCTGGCAGTTGGTGCGGAACTCCGGTCCCGGGGCCATGAGGTAACAGTCGGAACCAGCCCGGCGTTTCGGGCGAAAGTCGAAGAAGCAGGGCTTGCGTTCCATGCTGTCAGGCCAGATGTATCGCTGGACAACTCCGAACTGCTTGCTTACATCTTCGATGCGAAGAAGGGAAGCGAGCGCGTTGTTCGTCTGGTCGCCAGCGTTGTGCGTGACTCATATGAAGACACGCTTGGAGCCGCACAACGCGCAGACATCATCGTTACGCACCCAATCACTTTCGGGGCGGTGCTCGTCGCGCGCAAGCTCCGGATGCGGTGGGCGTCCAGCGTGCTGGCGCCGATCTCCTTCATGTCGACCTACGATCCGCCGCTGCTTCCGCCTGCTCCATGGCTGACCAGGTCATGGCCGTTCGGACGCTCGCTGCTCGGTGTGCTCTTTTCCTTTGGTCAGAGGTCGGCGCTGCCCTGGGTGGCGCCTGTGCTGCAGCTTGCTTCCGAGCTGGGACTGCCGCCCGGCGGAAATCCTGTATTTGACGGTTCCCACTCACCGGCGCTGGTCCTTGCACTCTACTCAAGGCTGCTGGGCGGCCCCCAGCCGGACTGGCCGCAGAATACGTTGCAAACCGGATTTGCGTTCTACAACGAGTCAGCGGTCCGGCCGCTGGATCCGGAGTTGAGCGAGTTCTTCGATCAGGGTGCGCCTGTGGTCTTCACGCTCGGTTCTTCGGCCGTGAGTGCCGCTGGGGACTTTTACCGGGACAGTTTCCAGGCCGTGCAGCGCCTTGGCGCACACGCCCTGTTTCTCACCGGATCGCACTCTCAGGGTTTGCCGGCACAGTTGCCGGAAGGTGTGCTCGTGCGGCCTTATGCGCCGCATTCGCTGGTCTTTCCGCGAGCCGCAGCCATCGTCCATCAGGGAGGCGTCGGCACGACGGCTCAGGCACTCCGTGCGGGAAGGCCCATGCTGATCGTGCCGTTTGCTCACGACCAGTTCGACAACGCCGAACGGCTGAAGCGTCTTGGGGCAGCCGAAGTCATCTACAGGTCAAAGTATTCAAGCAGGAACTGCGAGCGGCAACTTGGAAAGCTTCTGTCTGGGAAAGAGTATGGCAACGCAGCCTTGGGCGCAGCAGCTACGATGCGGGCGGAGACTGGTGCTGCC
>DASQEG010000994.1:0-6003 GCA_035633775.1 Bryobacteraceae bacterium | reverse complement strand
GACCCTTGACCTGGGCCTTCGGTATGATCGCTGGTCTCCATACTCGGAGAAGCAGAACCGCTTTGTAGGCATCGATCCGCTGACGCTCGGAAGCACATTCCAGGTTGTTACTCCCGGGAACATTCCGATGGAGCAGATTCCAGGGGTGCTGCCATCTCAGCTCGCCTCATGGAGTGCTCGCGGACTTACCTGGACCACGGCTGAGCAGGCGGGAATGCCTTCGAATCTGGTCCGAGCCGATAACAATAACTTCGGCCCACGCATAGGTGTGGCCTACAAGCTCACGAACAGTTCCGTGATCCGTGCCAGCTACGGCGAGTATTTCTGGACAATGCCGCTGTCGCAGATTCTGCAATCGATGCGCGTTACACCGCCGCTGAATCTGCGCTACACGAATCCGCTTGCAACGGCGGATGGTACCGCCACCTACGGTGCACGTACGCTGCCCCAGGGCAACTTCTTTATCGGTCAGGCCGGCGTCGACACAGAAGGACTCGTGAGGCTTCCCCCAAGTGCGCAGAGTGGCCTTATGCTGGACGGCCGCAACTGGCGAGACGCACGCGCACAGAAGTGGCACTTCACCTTCGAGCAGCAATTTTTCGGCGAGAGTTCGATCCGCTTCAGCTACCTGGGCGAACATGGCCGCGACCTGGAACAGCGCTACTCGGTGGGCCAGCGCGAAGCAGAGTACAACTACGTTTCCCGCACGGGGCAGAACCCTCCGGGTAACCGCGATCTGATGCGCCTGAACAAGGATTGGAACCTGTTCGCGACGAATCGCACGGGCTACTCAAACACCAACTCGCTTCAGGCTGAGTTTGAGAAGCGGTACTCGAACGGATTCCTGGTGCAGGCCTTTTACACCTTCAGCCGATCTCTGACAACGTCAGACGCTGACGGATTCGTAAGCGGTAACGGCAACATCAACGCGGTGGGTGGCGCAACAGCCCAAGTCCCTGAAGCACAACAATTGCTCGGTGCTCCTCAGATGAGCTACGACGATCTGCTACGTCTGGTTTACTACAACAGCGGTTTCGTGCCCGCGCACCGCGTGCGATACAACGGGCTCTATGACCTGCCGTTTGGGAAAGGGCGCACGTTTGGCGGATCGGCTTCGGGTTTTGTCAACCAGCTGATCGGCGGGTGGCAACTCTCAGCGATTGGGGACTGGCGCAGCGGCAACTGGCAGGGCGTCTCTTCCTCGCGTTATCTGTTCGGCGATCCCACTCTGAGCGACGACCAGCGGCTGCTGCTGACATTTAACAGGCGCCCACAGCGGCTCTGGTTCAAGGGAGACTTCGACGTAACCCAGGCTGAAGGCATCGATCAGGCGCAGCTCCAGGCACTCATCCCTCGCGATCCGTCCCAACGCGTCCTCCGCCAGGTGGGGCCCCTCGGTGACAATCGTCTGCCGGTAACGATGGCGAATGGAACAACACGGCTGACCACCATCGGTGATACCGTGAACTGGAACGCGCGGAACTTCTTTCGAGGTCCTGGTTCGTGGAACGCAGATCTCACACTTTCGAAGTACTTCACGATCAGGGAAGGCGTCAGCCTGCAATTCTCGGCTGACTTCTTCAATGCCTTCAATCACCCGGTCGACGTCGATCCGAACTCAACGACGGGCCTCCAGGACCTCAGTCTCCAGGCGAATGGGCCCCGCGTGATCCAGTTGCGCGCACGGTTCTCCTGGTAACCTCCGTCACGCATGGCGGCGGCATCAATTCACCTGCCGCCATGCGTCACCTCTCCAGACCTGCTCAGTTCAGCTGCGTGCGAACGCGCGTGGCTAGGGCTGGACTGTCCCCCGCATGACCTCAACTCCTGAGGGGGTCTTGGCCGAGGTGTCAGATTCAGCCGTGACAATGACCTCGAAGGTCTTCATTTGCGTCACCGATTTGAAGGTGCCCTTCAGGTTCTTTCCGGGTTTGAGTAAACCCTGATTTAGCGCTTCGCCGCCCCGCTCCTGAAACCACACGATATAAGCGGCTTTGGGCGGTGTCAGATTTTCGGGCGCAGCGAGGTGTTCCACTTGCAGTTCCACTTTGGTGTTGCCGTTCTTGTCACGACCGACATCCACCTGTCCTCGGGCTGCCGGCACTGAACTGTCCGCCGTCAGGGGATACTTCTTGGCGAAAGCACCGCCCGCCAGTAAAAGCAGTCCGGCGATCATGGATATATAGGCTTTATTCATGCCGACTCGCCCTATAGACGCGACATGCCGCGTCTAGATGCCATTCTTTTCCACGGGTGGCCACCGCACGCCACGTTTTAACTGCTTTGGTGGTGCTCACCGGCGACGGTTGCCGGGTGCGTGAACGAACTAGAATGAAGTCCGTATGGCCGAATCGCCACAACCGAAATGGCTGGTTGAGGACGGCACATAGGGCACCAGGCACGCCGGGGTTTGCCGCGTTGTTGGACAACGCATGCTGACGCGCGGATGTCCTGATTGCACTCGGTACCGTATAGTACGGCAGCACACTAAATGCCCGATTACTCCAGTGACCCGCGAGCGGTGATGACGCTCGATGCCGGTGGAACAAACTTTGTATTCTCCGCCATCCGCGGAAACGAAACGGCAGTCGATCCATTTGCCCTTGCCGCGTGCGGTGACCAGCTCCAGGCTTCGCTCGGTGCTCTGGTAGCGGGCTTTGAGCGTGTGCGGCGTGAGCTCGACAGACCGCCGGTTGCGATCAGCTTCGCTTTCCCCGGTCCTGCGGACTACACCCACGGCATCGTGCTCGGTCCTCGCAACCTGCCGGCGTACCGCGATATCCCGCTCGTCGCATTCCTTGAAGAACGCTTCCAGCTGCCCGCCTTCATCAACAATGACGGGGATCTCTTTACGGTCGGTGAGGCTGCATCCGGCCTGCTGCCATACATCAACGGCCTGCTCGAGCGGAGCGGGAGCAGCAAGCGATTCCGTAACCTGATCGGCGTCACTTTGGGTACCGGGTTCGGCGGAGGTATCGTCCAGAACGGCGAGCTCTTCCGCGGGGATAACTCGGCAGCAGGTGAAGTGTGGCTGCTGCGCCACAAACACCATAGCGACTGGAACATTGAGGAGGGTGCGTCCATCCGTGCCGTTATGCGCCGCTACGCAGAGTGCAGTGGAAGTCAGGCACCCGAGCCAAGGGTGATCGCCGAGATCGATGCAGGCCGGAGCGACGGTGACCAGGCCGCGGCCCGAGAAGCTTTCCGGTACCTGGGTGAGATCGCTGGCGATGGTCTGGCAATCGCCAATACAATCCTTGACGGACTTATCGTTATCGGCGGCGGGATGGCAGCTGCCTTTCCGCTGTTTCTCCCCGCTCTCGTGGACGAGATGAATTCGTATTACACCTCGCCCGGCGGTGAACGCTTCCAGCGACTTATTCCGCGCGTATTCAACCTTGAAGATCCTGTCGAACTCGACCGACTTGTGCGGGGTGAACTGAAGGATTACACAATCCCGGGCACCAACCGTCGGGTAAGTTACGACGGACTTCTGAGGACGGGAGTCGGCATCACACGCCTCGGTACCAGTCAGGCAGTGGCGATCGGTGCGTACGCCCATGCGCTCCGCCACCTTGACGACAATCGTGAACGATGGCCGCTGCGAGACCGGACGTGAAACCTTCGTCGCGAGGATCGGTCGAAACCTGCATGAGACGAATCGCAGCATCTGTGTGTCTGTTCCTGACCACCGCCGCGGTGTCTATGGCGGCCGGTCCCTGGCAGCGTTTTGAGGCAACAGCGTACTCAAAGGAAGGCCAGACGGCGTCGGGCAAGCAGACGGTCGAAGGCCGAACGGTGGCAGCTGATCCTGATGTGCTGCCAATCGGGACCAGAATCGAGGTGTCTGACGCGGGACCCTATTCCGGTGAATATGTCGTGCATGATTCGGGCCGCAAGATCGCAGGACGCGAGATCGACCTCTTCATCGATCAGCCCGCCGAAGCGAAAAAGTTCGGCAAGAAGACCGTGCGGGTACGCGTGCTTCAGCCGGCGAAACCATCTGCGGGGGCCAACAAATAGCGTCACCGACTGAGAGCGACCCATGGCGGCTCTCAGCAACGCTGACATCGCGAAAACTTTACTCGGCGTAGCGCAACTGCTTTCGCTTGAGAAGGGGAACGACTTCAAGGTCAAAGCATATCGCCGGGCAGCCAAGGCGATCTCCAGCTTTTCTGAAAGCGTGGAGGAACTCGTTCGTAGTGACGCCGATCTGACCACCATACCGGGCATCGGCAAAGGAATCAGCACCTCCATCCGCGAAATCGTGCAACGTGGCGGCTCACTGGAAAAGCTCGACGCTCTTCGCGCAAATACCCGCAGCGGCGCAGCGGACCTGAGTGAGTATCCTCTACTCGACCCCAAGCGTGTGCAGCGAGTCTACAAACGGCTCCAGATTTCCTCCGTGCCGGAACTCAGGGACCGTCTCGAGCGCGGCGACATCGCTTCGCAGTTCGGGACGCAGATGGAACAGCACATACGCCAGGGGCTGATGCCCTCCACCGAGGTCCTGCTCTACGACGCGCACAGGATTGCCCCCGGCATCGAAACGTTCCTGAAATCGAACTGCGGTGCTGAACGCGCTGAGGCCACGGGCGAGTACCGACGGCGCGTCGAAGTCATCCGGGATCTGTCCTTCGTTGTAGAGGCGGCAAACTTTCCGAGCCTGGTAGAAGCATTCCAGCGATTCGGTGGCAGGACGACACTGATCGAAGGCGACGAGGCAAATGCGACGTTCCAACTGCCTTCCGGGCTGAAAGCGCATGTCGCAAACACAACTGCGAAGCTGTGGGGTCTCGCCCTGCTGATCACAACCGGATCTGACGGTCACCTGACCAGGCTGAGTGAGCTCGGGTTCGACCTCGCGGCGCTGACCGACGGGCGGGCCTCCTGCAGAGACGAGGAAGAAGTCTACCGGCGGCTCGGTCTGCAGCCGATCGCACCCGAGTTGCGGGACGGCAACGACGAGATCGGGCTTGCTGCCTCAGGTCGATTGCCCAATCTAATCACGAAAGCCGATATTCGCGGGGAACTGCATGCCCACACAACTTCGAGTGACGGAGCCCAGACCGTGGATCAAATGGCCGCCGGTGCAGCCGATCGCGGCTATGAGTACCTGGGGATAACGGATCATTCCCAAAGCCTGACGATCGCACGAGGCGTTTCAGAACAGGACTTATGGGCACAGATCCGCTACATTGACAAGCTCAACGAGGCCAACGGCAGGGTGCGGGTTCTCAAGGCTGCCGAGGTGGACATTCTTGAAGACGGGTCGTTGGACTATCCTGACTCGATTCTTAAGGAGCTCGACTATACAGTCTGCTCGATCCATTCGAAGTTCGCCCTGAACCGGACGGCGCAGACGCAGCGAGTTCTGCGTGCGATGGACAACCGACACTTCAATATTCTCGGACACGCAACCGGGCGGCGGCTGTTAAGACGGCCCGGCTATGAACTGGATGTCGACCGCGTGATTAAACATGCCCGACAGAACGGTTGTTTTTTTGAGATCAACTCCAGTCCTCAGCGACTGGATCTGTCTGCGGCGAACGCACGTTTGGCGAGCGAAGCAGGCGTGATGATTGCGATCAACACCGATGCCCACAGCACCCGCGAGTTTGACTTCCTCGAATGCGGCATCGAGCAGGCGCGCCGGGCGGGCCTCGAGAAGGCAGCTGTTCTCAACTGCCTTCCATTGTCCAGACTCCGGCGGCTGTTCAAGCGCTGATCAGACCAGCTTCGTGCGCTTTACGGGCAGTTCCCGAATCCGCTTCCCAGTCGCGTTAAAGATTGCTGCCGTTAGCGCCGGAGCGATGACCGGCGCTCCCGGCTCACCCACACCTGCATGAGGAGCTTGTGAGGGGACAATCGTCACGTCGATGTTCCGCGGCGACTGCTTCAGCCGTGCAACAGGGTAGTTGTGAAAGTTCGACTGAACGATCCGGCCGCCGTCCGCCGTGATCTCTCCCATCATCGCGAGCGAGACCCCGAATACGGCTGCGC
>DASQEG010000993.1:0-3083 GCA_035633775.1 Bryobacteraceae bacterium | reverse complement strand
GGCCAGCAGCAAAGCAAGGTCCGGAGGAATCCGCTTGTGTCCGCAATGGACGGCACGAATCGCGTCAAGAAGCTCGCGGTGCACATGCCCCTTTAAAAGATATCCCTGTGCTCCCGCCTGAAGCGCTCGTAATACCTGAACATCCCCTTCGTACGTGGTTAGGACAATGATCCGTGCCTCAGCGAACTCTTTGCGCAATAAAGTAATTACATCCAGGCCTTTCATGCCGGGCATCTGGAGGTCCATCAGAACAACGTCAGGCCGATGTAGCCTGTATTGTTCCAGGGCCTCTGGTCCGCTGGTGGCCTGAGCTACAAGGGCCATGTCACATTCAGCATTGACCAGTGCTGCAATCCCCTCGAGGAGGAGAGCGTGGTCATCGACCGCGAGGACCCGAATTACGCTCCGATCGGTGTTCATGCGTCTCCCATGTTTCGACGACGGATGAGCACGAACGCACGCTGGCGAGGAGAGTCGAGGTAGGCCGCTATGGCCGGGATGATCAACTCAATCTCTGTGCCCGCTCCCTGTTTGGTCCAGATATCCAGGCGACCGCTGATGCGGGTTGCGCGCTCCTGGATACCGGTTAAGCCCCAGTGGCGAGCGCGGCCGCCCGCATCGAGTACCTCGCGATCGATCCCCCGTCCATCATCCCGGAAGCGAATCTGAAGAGCCCGATCGCTGTACCGGATCTCGCACTCGATTGCCCGGGCCTGCGCGTGTTGAAACGCGTTACGCAGAACTTCACTGGCGATGCCGTAGATTTCGTCCTGGACTGTTGGATGCAAGCGCCGAGGCGGTCCCTCGACCATCACACGGAAGGCTGGGCGGTTCTCCGTCTCACTGATGAAATCAGCGAGATCCTCGCCAAGGGCGGTTAGCAGTCGTGCAAGGTCGCAGTCGGCAGTGGGTCCCGAGCGCAGTTGCTGGATAGCTTCGCGGCTGTCAGCGATGGCCTCCTCGGCCCGTACAAGAGCACCGTCGAGGGTTCGCATAGCTTCCGTCGGGCGCTCGGGAAGCATGTTCCGTGCCGCCTGGAGGCGATACATCAGCCCCTGGAAGCTCTGCAGTAGAGTGTCATGAAGCGCCCGTGCGATTCGGGTCCGCTCGTCGACGCGTTCTTCCAGTCTGATGTTGAACACCCTGGCGATCTCCCGCAGTCGGCGCCAGTGGGCATACCACAATCCCGTCAGCACCAATGCCAAGGCGGCCGTCCTGAACCACCAGGTAGACCAGATTGGAGGAAGTATCCGAATGCTTACAGACACGCCAGGTTCGCTCCAGGCACCGGTGCTCGTCGCAGCCTGTACGTTGAACGTGTACGTCGCAGCAGGCAGTGTCGTGTAGGTTACTTGCCTCCTGTCACTTCCAACCTCAATCCACGAGTGGTCCAATCCATCCAGTTTGTACCGATACCGGTTAGTGGCTGGATTCTGATAGCTGAGTGCCGCGAAACCGAGAGAGAAAACATTTTGCCGATGGGTGAAGGTCAGCTCTCGCGCAAACGCAGGAGACAGACGCAGCGGCGAATCTCCACCGATCTGAAGCGGGTCCCCGAACAGGCGGACCTCAGTAACAACAATCGGAGGGTGGTCTGCCGCGTCGGCGACCTTATCCGGAGAGAACACTGTCGCACCACTAAACCCGCCGAAGAACAGCTCTCCATTCATGCCTTTGCAGCCGGCGCCCCAACCCGTTAAATCCTGCCCCGGTAACCCGTGGACTATCGAGTAGCTCTTGAACCGGTCCCGCTGCGGGTTGAGCGTTGCGAGGCCATTGTTCGTGCTCATCCACAGACCGCCGCGGGCATCTTCGAGTATGCGGCCGACCGTGTTACCAGGCAAGCCGTTCCGCTTCGTGTAAACGGAGAAAGTTCCGGTCTTCGGATCGAATTTGTTCAAACCATTTTGAGTGGCAACCCACATCGTCCCACTCCGATCGAAGTGAACGGAATTGACGCGATTGTTACTGAGCGTGCCAGGGCGATTGGAGTCATGTTCGTAATGCGCAGTGAACTCCCCACTTTGGCGCTCAAAGCGGTAGACGCCGCCGAACTCGGTGCCGAGCCAGAGTGCACCGGCGGCATCCTCGGCGACATCAAGGTAGAAAAGGTTGCGCCCTTGCTCAGCCCGGTAGACTCTGAAGCTGTCGGTCTTCGGTTCGAACTGATTCAGACCATCGGCAGTCGCCGCCCAAACAGTGCCACCACGGTCCACGAAGAGCCGCGTGACGATGTCGTTGCTCAAGGTTTGCGGATCTGCCGGGTTGTGCCGGTAAGCTTTAATACGTCTCGTCCGTGGGTCGAAGCGAAACAGACCGTGACGGTACGTACCGATCCAGAGGTTCCGAGAACGGTCTTCGCAAATGGTTGTGATATCGCTATTTTTCTCTGGTCCGACCAACCGGTAAGACTCTGAGTGCATGGTCCTGCGGTCGATTCGCTTGAGTTCTGCTGGGGTGCCAATCCAGAGAATCCCGTCCTGGTCTTCGTAGATAGCTCCGACAAACGGTTGCGTTCTATTGCTACTGAGACCGGGTACGTTTCGAAACGGGACATGGTTGGTGGCAAATCGGACCACCCCTTTGCGGCCGAGTCCCGCCCAAACATGTCCTTCGCGGTCGAGCGAGAGGTTCTCCACATCATCTTGGGGCAGGCTGTCCGGGTCAGCAGGATCGTACCCGTAGCGGATGAACCTGCGCTGGCTGCGGTCGAACTTCAGTAAACCGGCGCGGTGCGTCGCTATCCATAGTGTCCCGTTTCGATCCTCGAGCATGGCCATGATCCCCGTCGGGGTGATGCTCGGATCCTGGCTGTGGCGGAACGTATACTGCTTTACTCGGTTGGTCTTCCGGTCAAACACGCCCAGCACGGAGCCTGTCGCCCGAAAGATCCAGAACATGCCGTGCCTGTCTTCGTAGAATGAAAATCTGCGCGACGGCTCTTGCATCGGAATGTGTAGCGTTACTTTCGCTGAATCTCGGTCGAATTGGTCGAGTCCCTTATCGTTCACTACCCAAAACCTGCCCTGTCTGTCCTCGCCGCTCGATATAACGTAGTTGCTGCTGAGGCTCAAGGAGTCGTT
>DASQEG010000992.1:0-6053 GCA_035633775.1 Bryobacteraceae bacterium | reverse complement strand
TGCCGCGTACTGAAATGAGCGCAGCATCCCTGCGACGTCGCGAAGCGGTGATCGTCGGATTCTCCGTTCGCCGAGCGGCCGTGCAGGCTCGCCTTCGAAATCGATGATGATGAAGTCCTTGCCCGTGAACAAAACCTGACCGAGGTGATAATCCCCATGGTGACGTGTTCGGAGCGCAGTGATGCGCCGCTCGCGGACGGGTCGGAACCGATCGCGAACCGCGTGTGCTTTGCCCAGAAGTTCCGAAGCAAGCTGGGCCGCCTGCTCGGGGAGTCTGGGCGATTGCTTTTTCAGGAGCTCAAGCGACCGGTTTGCCTGCGCTATGAAGCCGTGGTACAGACTGTTGCGGTAATGATCTGTGAACGGCTCCGGGACAAAGTCCGGGGCCGTGCCACTGGCGAGCGCCTGATGCATCTCGGCTGTGCGCTGGCCCAGCAGCCTTGCAGATTCCAGATAGCTGCCGATCAGCTCACTTGCAATCTGCGGCGGAGCTTCCTGCGCAAGCTGGAGTGGATGCCGCGTTGAGGCGTCGGGCAGATCGGTTTCGGGCCGGGCCGCTGCTTCTTCGAAGTACTGGCTGAGGGTGTCGAGAGTGTACTTCCATGCGTCACCTTCGTTTGCTACCAGTTCCTGAACGATGGCGACCTGCATGATTTCGCCTGTGCCCGTGCGATATTCGATGTTTCCGCAGAACGCAGGCGTGTGCGCGAATGCTGACTCGGTGAGGTAGCGCCCGATCTCAATGTCGGGATTGAGGCCGACTTCAGTTTTTCGGAACAGCTTGAGAATGAAACGGTCGCCGTAGATGATTGACGTGTTGCTCTGCTCTGCACGCGCGACCGTGGACTCCAGCTGGGGTTTCTGCCCCCAGATACCGCGAAACGCCCGGCTGTGCGAGCCCAGCATTTCGCCTGTTTTGCCTCTGAGCTTGCGGCGCCGCACGATCATGTCGATCAGGGCCTCACGGAAGCGTTGATTCCAGATACCTCCATACAGTACTCCGTTCGGTTCGCCCGGAAGCCGAAGACGTGCCACCACGGTGTCTTCAAACTTGGCCAGCACGTCCTCGGCGGCATCCCCGAAGGCCACGCTGACCGGCATAACGTAAGTCTCCGGGTCACCCTCGGTGTAGTCGGCCCGCACCATGGCAATCCACGAGTCAGCGCCGGGAACCTCGATGACATCCTTCACCTCAACGTCCTGCAGCGTACGTGCCTTTCCGCCGAACCAGCGCCGGGTCTGCAGAAACTCCGGCAGCAGGCGCTCCAGCGTACCGATCGTGCGCTGCTCGGTCAGAGCCTCTCTCGAGGCAACCTGCAGTTCCGCAACAGCGCGCGGCGATCTCACTTCAATGCTCTCGCGGGTCTGCCTTGCCGGTTCCAGAGCAAACCAGTAGAAGCCATGCCCGCTCAGAGTCATCGTGTACGGCTTGTCGGTGATGCTCGGGAACTGGACTCGGCCGAAGATCTCGACTGGAGCCAGGTCGCGCCACTGCGACAGGTCCAGCTCCGCGTATTGCGGGTACCGCGACAAATTTGCGACCACAAGGACTCGTTCGTCTTCATAGGCCCGCACAAACGCCAGCACCTTGCGGTTCTCAGGATGCAGGAAGTGAATCGATCCACGACTGAAAGCGCGATACTGCTTCCGACTTTCGATGATGCGGCGTGTCCACCAGAGCAGCGAACTGGGATTGTTGTTCTGGGCTTCAACGTTCACGGTGTCCGGCCCGTACTCAGGGTCGTTGATCACCGGGAGGAACAGCTTCTGGGGATTGGCCGAGGAGAACCCCCCGTTTCGATCGGCCGACCATTGCATCGGAGTCCGCACACCGTTGCGGTCTCCGAGATAGAAGTTGTCGCCCATGCCGATCTCGTCTCCGTAGTAGAGAACGGGCGTGCCGGGCATGCTGAACAGCAAAGCGTTCATCAATTCGATGCGCCGACGATCATTCCCGAGCAGTGGTGCCAGCCGGCGCCGGATACCGAGGTTGATGCGGGCCTGCCGATCCTGCGCATACACGCGGTACATATAGTCGCGTTCCTCATCCGTGACCATCTCGAGCGTGAGCTCGTCGTGGTTGCGGAGGAACATCGCCCATTGGCATGTCTCCGGAATCGAGGGCGTCAGGTTAAGAATCTCGATGATTGGATATCGATCCTCCATGCGCAGCGCCATGAACAGCCGAGGCATCACCGGGAAGTGAAAACACATGTGGCATTCGTCGCCGCTGCCAAAGTACGCAACGGAGTCCTCCGGCCACTGGTTGGCTTCGGCGAGCACCATGCGTCCAGGGTGCCGGCGGTCGATGTAGGCCCGCAGTTCCTTCAGATACGCGTGCGTCTCGGGCAGGTTCTCGCAATTGGTGCCCTCACGCTCATAGAGGTAAGGAATTGCATCCAGGCGAAAGGCATCCACGCCCATGTCGAACCAGAAGTCCACTACACCACGCACCGCTTCGTGTACGGCTGGGTTGTCGAAATTCAGGTCAGGCTGATGAGAATAGACCCGGTGCCAGTAGTATGACTTCGCAACCGGATCCCACGTCCAGTTGGAAGTCTCGAAGTCCTTAAAGATGATGCGCGCTTCGCGGTACTTCTCAGGACTGTCGCTCCAGACGTAAAAGTCGCGCAACTTCGAGCCGGCCGGTGCACGGCGTGCGCGTTGAAACCATTCGTGCTGGTCTGAGGTGTGGTTCACGACAACCTCGGTCAGCACTCTCAGATCGCGGCGGTGCGCTTCTTTGACGAAGTTCTGAAAGTCACGCAATGTGCCGTATGCGGGATGAACGGCATTGTAGTCGGCGATGTCATACCCATCATCGCGCCATGGAGATGGCGAAAAAGGCAGGAGCCAGATCGTGTTGACGCCAAGGTCCTGCAGATAATCGAGCTTCTCCGCAAGGCCGCGGAAGTCGCCCATTCCGTCGCCATTCGAGTCGCGAAACGCGCGGACGTGCAACTCGTAGATGACGGCGTCTTTGTACCAGAGTGGATCGTTGCCGGTGTTCATGTCGGTCAGAGGAAGTATTCAAACTCACGCTCAGTGCGAACGCGCCGCCGGACGCGGAAGATGTGGGCCGGCACGCTGGCCGGATCAAGATCGATGTAGTTTCGGCCGGCGTGCCACAGGTACCGCGCATCGGTCAGAAGTTCGTGCACCTGATAGGACGAACCCACATCAAGTCCGAGTTCGGCAGCAGGCAGCTCAAGGTAACCCGAGTGCCGGTGACGCGGATCGAGATTAACCACCGTCACGATCAGATTCGTTCCGTCGAAGCTCCGCTTGCTGTACGCGATCAGATGTTCGTTTGAGATCTGGTGAAAGCGCAGTGTTGTGTCGTTGTGCAACGCCCGGTTTTCCTGCCGAATGCGGTTGAGCAGTGCGATGAGATCGCGCAGGCTGTCCGAGCGGTTCAGATCCCAGGTGCGAATCTGATACTTCTCGGAATCCAGATACTCCTCGCTGCCAGGCTTGGCAGGCTTGTGATCCATGAGCTCGTAAGCGGGCCCGTAGATGCCGTAGTTGGCCGCCAGCGTCCCTGCAAGCAGCACACGCTGCATAAAGCCTGCACGCCCGGAGGTCTGGAGGAACTCAGTAAGGATATCCGGCGTATTTGGCCAGTGGTTCCCGCGAAAGAAGTCGCTCACCGGGGGACGCGTGATCTCGGTGAAGTATTGCTCGATCTCCGCCTTCTCGTGCCGCCAGGGGAAGTATGTATAAGACTGGCTGAAACCGAGCTTCGCGAGACGGTACTTCACCTTCGGGCGGGTAAACGCTTCGGACAGGAAGAGCACATCCGGGTGTTCGTCCTTGATCGCGTTCAGGCACCACTCCCAAAACGGAAAAGCCTTCGTATGTGGATTATCCACCCGGAAGATTCGAACTCCATGGCCGATCCAGAAGTCGAACACGCCTTTCAGGCTGTTCCACATCTCCTGCCAGGCTTCGGATTCGAAGTCGAAAGGGTAGATGTCCTGATACTTCTTGGGCGGATTCTCGGCGTACTGAATGGTGCCATCCGGACGTTTTCGAAACCACTCTTCGTGCTCCGAGACCCAGGGGTGGTCCGGCGAGGCCTGGAAGGCAATGTCGAGTGCGACATCGATGCCCAGGGCGGATGCTTTCGCCACGAGTCGGCGGAAGTCTTCGATCGTACCTAACGATGGGTGCACCGCGGTGTGACCGCCTTCCGGAGCACCGATCGCCCAGGGACTGCCCACGTCTTCCGGTTCCGGCGTGAGCGTGTTGTTGCGGCCTTTGCGGAACTTTGTCCCGATGGGATGAACGGGCGGGAAGTAGAGAACATCGAAGCCCATCTCCGCGACATACGAAAGGCGCTCCTCGCAGTCCCGAAACGTGCCGGCTGAACGAGGGAAAAACTCGTACCAGCTGCTGAACCGGGCGCGCACAGGATCGGCGAACACCTCCAGGGTCCGCTCGTACTCCGCCTCGAAGCGACGGTCGGGGTAGCGTGCCATCGTTTCCAGCAGTGCTTCGCCTGTAGCAAGCTGGCGCGATTCGGCGTTTGCCAGCTCAAGCCGGGCGGCTGCACTGCTCAACCAGGTGGCATCATCACCCGTTGCCCTGTCCGCCGCGGCAGCCACCAGCGCGGCTCCGATCCGATAGTCTACTGGCGTGTCCGATGATGCCTCAAGGCGCCGTTTCAGATCGCGATGCCATGTGCGGAAGCCGTCTACCCAGCCAATCACGGTGAACTCATAGCGGCCGGGCTGTTCAGGAGTGAAGTATCCGCGCCAGCGGTCGTTGGTGATGGGCGACATGGGCACTTCGGTCCAGGCCCCAGCACCCTTACGGCGAGACCGCAGCACCGCCAACGGAAAGTCATGACCGTCGGTGAAGACGTCCGCTTCCACGGCAAGTGCGTCTCCGGCAATACATTTTGCCGCAAAACGCCCGCCGTCGATTTGGGGCGTAACCGCTTCCACGACAGCGCGGTGCCTGCCGTTGTTGTGGTCGGGGATCCTCATCAGGCTCAAACCTGTAGAGTCCCGGATGCGCGCGGCTGTTTCGGCAGGCCGCAGATTGTTATAGACTACTCAGTCATCGAACTGTGTTCGAAAGTTTCTGGAGGGGTAAAGATGCGTTTTGCAAGACTCGCGCTCGCTCTGCTCGTGGCATCAAGTCTCGCCCACGGACAGTCCGATCGCGCTGTTATCACCGGGATCGTCACCGATTCTAGCGGTGCCGCAATCCCGGAGGCACGGATTACAGCCGTGCAAGTTGCTACAAACAGTGCATTTAGCACGGTCACAACATCAAACGGCGATTTTACAGTTCCTTCGTTGCCGGTCGGCGATTACGAGGTTCGCGTTGAAAGGGAAGGGTTTAAAGGCTCAGTCACCAAGGGCGTTACGCTGAGCGCCGGCGGTACGACGCGTGTCGACGTCCGTCTGGATGTAGGCGCGGTCACCGAGTCAATCTCCATCACCGCGGCGGCTACACAGGTGCAAACAGACACAGCCAAGACGGCGACGGCTGTGTCAAACAAGATGGTCGACGAGTTGCCGCTGGTAGTCGGCGGGGCCATGCGCAGCGCCTTCGATCTGGCGCTGGTCGCTCCGCAGACGAATCGACCCGCAGGTACGCCGAATCAGGGCAACGAAGCAGATAAGGCTTTTTCGATTGGCGGCGGTCAGGCAGGTGCTTACGGCGCCAACCTTGACGGCGTCACGATCCTGACCGGCCGATTCAATCAGATCCAGTGGGCGAGCGTGAACACTCCGTCCGTTGACGCGATCACGGAGTTCAGTGTCGAAACCAGCGGCTTCAAGGCCGAGTACGGCCGCGCTCAGGGCGGTCTCATCACGTTCACCTCCAAATCCGGAACGAACGAGCTTCACGGCACCGCCTACGAGTTCCTTCGCAACAATGCGCTCGATGCCCGCCGCTTCTTCGAAGCACGTAAGGGCATTTACAAGCAGCACGATTTCGGCTGGAGTGCCGGTGGTCCGGTGTACATCCCGAAGCTCTACGACGGCCGTAACAAGAGCTTCTGGTTCGCTTCAATGGAGTGGTTTCGCAACCGTGTT
>DASQEG010000991.1:0-1820 GCA_035633775.1 Bryobacteraceae bacterium | reverse complement strand
TGGCAATTCGTAGATGTAGCTCAAATTGAACACGTGTGGCCGGTCCGAACCGCTGACCGACTTCTCCAGTCCGAGTGCGTAATCGTTCTGGTAATTTGTCGAGTCATTGCGGTTTGCCGCATCAGCGTTAGTCAGGTGCTTTGCAAACGTGTACGTAGCAAGGAACTGCAGCCCTGCTGAGAACCTCTTGTCGACCTTTACCTGCAGCGAGTGATAGCTGGAGTCACCGACCGTCGGGTTATAGAAGCGAAGGCTGTTGTACTGCGGGAAGCGTCGCAGTGCCCGGGCGAGGGTGGCCTGGCTGCCCCAGTCCTGCACGAAGTTCGGGTAAGGCGCGGCAAAGCCGGCCGCTGCCACAGCAGGATCATCGATGCGCCGGGTCAGGAGATCGCCCAGACCGAGGTATGCCGGCCGCAGCCGGTTCACTTCGAATCGAGAGTACAGGCGCGTCCCTTTCGTTCCCACATAAGCCACGTTGACAACCAGATCTCTCGCCACCTGCCGCTGGATACCGAAGTTCCAGTTCTGCATGTATGGCGGCTTCGCATTTGGATCGAGGTAGTCGATCACGTCACGATTGAGGCTTGAGGGATCGGAAAACGGCGGTCGTGCGAAATCCTGCGGGAAGCCGTTGCTCCAGTTGAACGCTTGTTCACGCGACGGGCTTTCTCGAATCGGCTCAGCGTCGAATCCAGCCGTCATGCGCTCGGCAAAATCGTTGTAGTACCACTGCATGTACGCAATGCCGTACCCGGTCTGGATGATCGTTTTGTCGTCCAGCGCCAGAGTCATGCCGAGTCGCGGAGCGAATCCATGGTGTGTTTTATCAAAGTGTGAACCCTGTTCCGGACGGAACTCCAGTGCTCCCGGAATACCGCCCGCTGCAGGATTTGGAAGCGAGGGGTTCAATCCCGAGTAGCGGCCGGTGCGTTCGTGGCGCGGAACGTTGATGTCATACCGAAGACCCAGGTTGAGAGTCACACGACGCGTCGCTTTCCAGTCGTCCTGAACGAACAAAGCGTAATAGGGATAAATCCAACCTGGGTACATCGTGTTCAATTTCATCTGCGCGCTTTGGACACTGCCCAGCAGGTAGCTGGCGAATGCGTCGCCACCGGCGCCGGCAACCGAGGACGTCTGCGCAGCACGGAAACGGAAGATGCCCGCGCTTCGGTCCGCAGGTGCGAGATTCCAGTAACTGCGCCGGATATCAGCACCGAACTTCACCGAGTGCGCTCCTGCCACCCAGGTCAGGTTCTCCGCAATCTCAAATCGCGTCTCCATTGCCTCGTTCAATTCAGCATTCCCGAGTGTCATGTAGCCCGCGATGTCCTGCACGGGCGTGTGGGTGTTCTGAACGCCCGCCAGGCCTGAGCCCTGAACGAAGTTCATTCCGCTGGTCAGCGTGCCGTTCGTACTACGAACCCGGTCGGCTGACAGGTTGACGTGATTCAGCACGTTCGGGCGCAAGGTAGAATCGAGCGACGCTCGCCACTGGTTCGTGTTGTAGTTCTGGAACCGCATCTCCGTTAGAGGGTTGTCCTGCGGGATCAGGTTGCCCGGATCGCGATGACGTATGTTCTCGCGCCGCGACCAGCTATGGTGGAACCGGTGATTCGTTGTGATGTTGTGGTCGAATACAGCGGTGCTCAGGAACGTGCGCCGGAATGTCGGCTGCGGCTGGTAGTACAGCCTCTGCAGTCCAGTCGCCGGGTCGACGTCGTTCGCCGTGGGAATAAACTGCAGCGCGTACTGCGATACGGGGCTGATCCGATTCTGCGGGATGCGGTTGCCTTCAAACGGCAAGCCGGTTAGTGGGT
>DASQEG010000990.1:0-5209 GCA_035633775.1 Bryobacteraceae bacterium | reverse complement strand
ATGAAAGCGGCGAGTACCGGGTGTGGGGAGTTCCGGCAGGCAAGTATGTGCTTGTGGCACGTTGCGGACGGCTGCCGTTTCAGCCACGACCCTTGTCCAGCGGGCCTCCGGCTCCCCCGACGCTTGCCTACGTTCCCAGCTACTACCCCGACGTGCCGGAGCGCTCAGCCGCACAGGTTGTCGAACTTCACGCCGGCGATGAACGCACAGGTCTGGATTTCCGTCTGACCACGGCCCGAGTTTATACGGTCTCGGGCGTGCTCACAGCGCCTGCAGGACAGTCCCTCCAGCACATGATGGTCGAGATGGTGAAGAGAAGCGACGTGAACCCTTTCGACCGCCGAGGGGGCCGCAGAGTAAATCCAGCAACGGGCGAGTTCTCAGTTGACGGCGTGTTCCCCGGCAGCTACGAGCTGGTTGCGGCTTCGCACAACCCAAACCTGCTTGAGCCGCCTCTCGGAGCCCGGCAGGGAGCCGAGGTGACTGACCGGCCGTTGAAAGTGAACCTGACGCTTGTTACCGGGAAGGATATTACGGGAACTCTTTCGGTGGACACGGACCGCCCGTACGACCACAAGCAATTAACTTTGCATCTGATGCCCGTCGATCCGGGACGTATGGCAGGCGGGCCCGCGCCAGTTCAGCCCGATGCTGCCGGGAACTTCGTGCTCAAAGGGGTGCTGCCGGGCCGCTGGCGCCTTGCCGTGCATGGCGGCCCCGAAGTGTTCGTCAGGTCAATCGACTTCGCCGGACGGACTGTCGATGGGGAGATAGAGATCGCGAGCGGTTCTGCTGGGCCGCTGCGGCTCGTGCTCAGCACTCGGGGTGCAACGCTGGAGGGAACCGGCACACCTGGCCGGCAGTATCTGGTGATGGAAGCAGACCTTGACAGACGGTTCAACATACCGCGGACTGTACTGGCCGACGCACAGGGTCGCATCTTCATTCCGTCTCTGCCCCCAGGCAAATACCGCATCTACGAAGGTCGTGTGCCCCTTCCCGACACGCCGTACCGCGAGATCACGGCGACCGAAGGCGGCAAGGTCACAGTGGAATTGAAGGCCGCAAACTAGCTCGTGATACAAAGCTCCTTTCCGGAGAGGATACGAAAATCAGAGCAGTGACGAGCACTGGCCTCACCACAGTTGAGCTTCTGGACAGGCTCGAGCGGCGCATTGGGCGACTGGCTGAAAAGCTTTCCGCACAGGCGCTGGAGGTCGCAGCCGCGTCCGACCAAAAGCCCGCACAAGCGGAGCTACACTGGGGAATCCCAGCCCTACCGCCCGACCCTGCAGAGGCTCATGAAATGCGGGTGCTCATGCAGCTTGCCGGGCTGACTCAGGCGGCGTTCGCTGCCTCGTTTCAGGTTCCGGTGCCGGTAGTGCGCGAGTGGCTGGCCGGCGACCGCGGTATGCCTGTCTGGGTGCTGCCGGTGCTGCGTTTACTCGGTCAGCTGCCGCCGACGATGCAACAGCAGGCGTTCCGGAGGCAAGTGCAGCCTGCCGGAATGAACAGGAAACGGAACACGCACCCATTCGCCCGAATCGAGGAACTGTGAAGACTGAGAAACCGACCAACCAGGACAAGCCGCGCCTCGTGCTGACGCACGGTGAGAAGGGCGGTGTCGGCAAGACCACTACAGCCCGTGTCCTTGCAGACTACTACCGCTCGCATGAACTGCCGTTCCGGGCCTTCGACGCCGAAGGTGATCAGGGGCAGCTGCTGCGATTCCACGGCGACGCGACATCTTCAGTGGATGTGACGAAAGCAGCAAAGATCGCACCTGTACTCGACTTTCTGATGGATACTGCCGGGAAGCGGCTCGCCCTCGTTGACCTTGGCGCGCGCACCGGCTCCGACCTGAAGGGCTGGCTATACAGAGGCGGAGCGCTCGACGAGGCAGAAGGGGGTGGCCTCGGCATCACCATCGTCTACGTGCTTGGCGGCGCGATTGACAGTGTAGGTCACCTGAAGGAGTGCCATACGGAGCTGGGCAGGGGTGTGAACTACGTAATCGTGCGCAACTTTGGGGTTGCGAACAAGTTTGAGATCTATGACGGCTCCAACATTCGGCAGGACATGCTGAACGACGGTGCGCGCGAGATCTCGCTGCCGCCGCTTGATCCTGCCGTTTACCAGTCGATTGACAAAGCCAGCGTCTCATTTCTGGACTTCGCCGAAAATCAGGGTGGGAGCTTCAGCTACACGGAACGGCGGTACTGCCGCACGTGGCTGAAGGAGTGCTTCGATCAGCTGGAGGAAGTGGCCACGGTACTCCGGTAACGGAACTGTTCTGGGGCTGCCGGGGATGTTACGCTGTTAGGCGTTCCCGACATGCGAATCGGCCAGATCCGGCAGTCCCAAACCAACAAATTAATCGCAGCGATCTTCGAGAAGGACGGTTCGGCGCGAGCCATCCCCGAGTACACGCTGTACGACGTGCTGCGCATCGCGGAGATGGAAGGCAATGCGCTTTCTGCCGTCGCCGCGCGACTCGCGGCAGCCCATGCAGAGCCTCAACCGCCCGCGATTCCGATTGTGCCTCGCGAGGTTTGGGCGTGCGGCTGCACGTACCAGGCAAGCTCGTCATTTCGCGACGCCGAGCACGGCACGCGTGAGGGCTTCTACGCACACGTTTACGACAGCCCCCGGCCGGAGATCTTTTTCAAGGGCACGGCGCGGGTCTGCACTGGTCCAGACAGCACCATCGGCTTGCGTTCTGACGCAAAGTTCACGGCTCCTGAGCCCGAACTTGCCTTAATACTCGGCGCTCACGGCAAGATTGTCGGCTACACGATCGCCAACGATGTGTCGGCCTGGGATATTGAGCGCGAGAACCCGTTGTACCTTCCCCAATCAAAGGTCTATACCGCCTGCTGCTCACTCGGTCCGGTGATTGTTACGGCTGACGAGTTGACGAACCCGTATTCGCTCGACATGCGCTGTACGATCCGCCGTGGGGATGCCACTATCTTCGACGGGTCGGTTAATACAGACAAGATCCACCGCAAATTTGAGAACATGATCGAGTATCTGTACCGTGCCAATCCTGTTCCTTCGGGATCCGTGCTTCTGACCGGGACAGGTATCATCGTCACGGAAGAATCGGCACTCCAGCCGGGCGACGTAGTCAACATCCAGGTTGCCGGAATCGGAACGCTAACGAACACCTGCGCGATCGTCGGCTGAAACTCAGTCTTGCCGCGGGAGGGTGAAATAAAACGTACTCCCTTCGCCTTCCCTGCTCTCTGCCCAGATGTTTCCCCCATGCCGTTCGACGATGCGGCGCACAATTGTAAGCCCGATGCCGGTGCCTGTATATTCCTGGCCACCGTGCAGACGTTTGAATATCCCAAAGATGCGTTCGGCGTAATCCATGTGGAAGCCGATGCCGTCGTCTCTGATCTGAAACAACCACTCTGAAGCGTGAGCTTTGCAGCCGATCTGAACGTGCACCGGCCGCCCGGGTTTGCGGTACTTTAGTGCATTCCCGATCAGATTTTGAAAGACCTGCTCCAGCCGTCCTTCCCAGGCCTGCACCACTGGCATACTGTCAAACACGATGCTGTCGTCTTCGCGGAACGCGGAGGCCAGAACGCGCAAAACAGAGTCAATGACCCGGTTGACATCAACCTGCGGTTTCGGCCGGTCCACCTGGCTTAGCTGACTGTAGGCAAGCAGACTCGCAAGCATCGCCTGCATACGCAACGCGTTCGCGCGAATGGTTCTGCGGAAATCGAGGCATGGGCCCTCCGGAAGCGGGCAGCGCCGCTCGAGCAGTTCTGTGTAGAGTGCGATGGTGCGCAAAGGCTCCTGCAGATCATGCGAAGCGGTGTAAGCGAACGCCTGCAGCTCTTCGTTGCTGCTGGCGAGCTGTTCCGTACGATGGCGCAGTGTCTCCTGCGCACGCTTCAGCTGGGACATCTCCATGATGCTGACCACAGCCGCGGCGACCGTGCCCGCGGGGCCCAGGACCGGCGCAGCACTGCACAACGCGGGGACGGTCCGCCCGTCGTGCGTGCGAATCTGGATCTCATGAGTCGGTAGCGTATTACCGGTTCTTAGCGCCACCGAGGAGGGCCACTCGTCTACCGGCAGCGCCTCGCCCGCTGCGGAGAACAGCCGGTGATGGCCAGTGCTGACAGCCTGTCGCATTTCCTCGAGCGTCCGGAACCCCTGAATCGTGAGCCAGGCGGGATTTACCTCGCGCCAGCGGTCGGCTGTCCTCCCGACCACGGCGACTCCGACGGGCAGCGCGTTGAAGATCGCCGTCTTCTCTGCCTCGCGCAGCCGGAGTTGCTCCTGAAGTTGCTTTTGTCCCGTGATGTCACGAAGGAACGCTACCACCTCGTTCCCGGAACCGAAGCTCGCAAACGCGACTTCCACAGGAATCCGTTTCCCGTCTTTGCGCCAGATTTCCTTCTCGTAGGTGCGGCACCTGCCCGTGGCTTGCAGTTCCTCAGCGGCTCTGCTGTCCGCTTCACGCCACTCCGGCGGGGTGTACTCCGTCCATCTGATGGTTCCTTCCAGCAGGTCCTGCTTTGTGTGCCCGGTAAGGTTCAGGCCTGCTTCGTTGGCCAGGGTTACCAGTCCGTGTTGTTCGCCTCCTACGTGCCCAAGGCACAGCCCGATCGGAACAGCATCGATCAGTTGCCGGTGCCTTCGCTCACTGCTGGCAAGCGCCACTCGCGCCTGCCGGAGCTCCGTAACGTCAAAGAGGAAGCCAATCAGCGTGCGATCACCCGTGATGACGCGACCTCGAGCTGCGACCCATCGTGCCTGACCGTCGTTTTGACGGCGAATCTCGAATTCCCACTGCTCGCCTTTGCTCCACGCGTTCACCATCTGGTCCAGGAAGACCGTGCGGTCCGCGTCATTCAGGCACGCGAACCAGTCGTCGAGCGAACCCGTAAACGTGCCGGGGAGGAATCCGCAAAGCTGCTCGAACGCCGGTGAGGCAGCGATCGTTCGGGTATTGAGATCGAGATCGAACATCCCGCAGCGGGACACAGCCTGCGCGAGTGCAAGCCGTTCGCCGTGGTCGCGCAGTTGCTGCTCGGTCCTCTTCTGGGCGGTGATATCGACAGCCGACATCACGGCGCCGATGATTGCGCCATGGCTGTCGCGGACAGGGCCGCCGGAGATCAGCAGGTAGTGCCGAAATTTACCGGAGAGGCGAACCTCGACTTCACGGCTCGTTGGTACTCCG
>DASQEG010000989.1:0-3640 GCA_035633775.1 Bryobacteraceae bacterium | reverse complement strand
CCACCACCGCTCGCCCTCAGCCAGATGCGCCCTTCGCTACGTCCGGATTCAGTTCAATGCCGAGCCCCGGCTTGTCAGGCACGTCGATGAACCCGTTGCGAAAGATGGGCCCATCGCCAACGGAGCAACCGCGGAAGCAGTGAGGAATTGTCGCCGGCGCAAAGCTGTGCAGGATATCAGGAACACGACGCATAAGTTGTGTCGCGTTCCTGCTTCAGCTTGCTTACTGGTCTCTTAAAGCGGGCAGCGGCTCTGTACGCGCTGCCATCCATCCAGGCACCCCGCTCGCCACCAGCGCAGTGATGAGAAGCGGCAGGGGGGTCGCGACCAGAGTCACCGCATCCGTGGCGGAAACCCCATAGAGCAACGTGCTCATCGCACGAGCGGCCGGCGGCGACAGCAGCAACCCCGCCACCACTCCTGCAGCTGCGAGTCGCACACCGCTGCCGGTCACCATCCACAGGACCGCGCCATTACTGGCACCGAGCGCCATGCGGATACCGATCTCTTTCCGCCGCTGCTGCACAAGGTACGTCAGCAATCCATAGATGCCGATCGCCGCCAGCAGCAGTCCAAGTGCGGCGAACGCCTGACATACAAACAAAGCAAAGCGCCGCTCGGCCAGTGCTGTTCCGACCACGCCTTCCATGGTCCGCACTTCCGCGATGGGCAGGTCCGGATCGAATTTCGCGAGCTTGTCCCGGAGTTGGGGCACGACGGCGAGTGCATCGCCGGCGGAACGAACAACAACCGTCATCCGCGGCTCCGCTTCCTGTACCGCCGCGAGCCATACGGCCGGCTCGGCCCTCGTATCGGCCGGGTCATCGCGCACATCGGCGACCACACCGACAATCTCGCGGGAGCGTCCGAAGTAGTTGATGTACCGGCCGACAGGACTGGTGCCCTCGAAGAAGCGTCTAGCCAGGGTCTCATTCACGATTGCGACCGGGTTTGTGCCCGGGCCGTCGGACTCCTGAAACAAACGCCCGCGGCGCAGCGGCCACCGTAGCGCCTCGAAGTAGCCGGGTGTCGCTGTCTGATAACGCGTTTGCATCGACTCGCCGGGTT
Source organism: Bryobacteraceae bacterium (assembly GCA_035633775.1). Classification (GTDB taxonomy): domain Bacteria; phylum Acidobacteriota; class Terriglobia; order Bryobacterales; family Bryobacteraceae; genus JAWXCM01. The sequence continues at coordinate 2,572 of DASQEG010000989.1, read as the reverse complement.
TGGCTGCGCGGCCTGGTATGGTGATCCCTGCGTTCTCGTCATACCCGGTCCACGGAATGGCGCTGCCCGCGCCCACTGCCATGACGCCGGGGATCTCCCGCCAACCGCGCATCAGGTGTGAAACAAAGTTGCCTACTTTGGTCGCGTCGTTATAGGAGGAACCCGGGAGTTGCAGCCGGAAGGTCACGACGCCCGAAGGTTGAAAGCCATGATCGCGCGCGTTCAGTTGCATGCCGCTACGCACCAGAAGCACCGCACAGAAGCAGAGCACACACCCTAGCGCCACTTCGGCAACGACCAGAGCACCGCGCAGGCTTCGAATTCCATGTCCGGCGTTTGTGACGCGTACTCCGGCACCGAGGTTCTGCCCCGGCGCCTCCCCCGTGTTACGCAGCGCCGGCAGGATGCCCGCAAGGAGGCTCGTCACCAGAGCGACGGTCACCGCATATGCGCCCGCGACCGCGTTCACATCAATCTCGTGCAGCCGCGGAAATTGGGCGGGCAGCACCGAGCGAAGCACCGGAATCGTCAGCGCGGCGAGGGCAAACCCGGCAATCCCGCCAGCAAATCCGAGGATCAGATTTTCTGCAAGAACTGTACGGATGAGCTGCATGCGTCCCGCCCCGAGTGCCTGCCGAATGGCGAGTTCCCCCTTCCGGGCGATGACGCGTGCAACACACAATCCCGCGATGTTGATGCATGCGACGGCCATCACAATGAGGCCCGCGGCGAGGATGAGTTGCACCGTCGTCCCCGAGCGGCCCACTACTTCGGCCGCGAGAGGCTCCACGCGCGCCCTCCTGCGGGTATAAGCATCGGGGTGACGACGTGTCAGCTCATCCATGACGTGGTTGAGGTCCTCCGTCGCGGCCTGCAGCGGCACACCCGCTTTCAGGCGCGCGATGGCATTTGTGTAGTGGGAGAACCGGAGGGCCTGATCGCTCACATCGACGGGCAGCGGACACCACACGTCCACGGTTTCGCCATGTAAGGGAGAGCGGTAGCTGCCGCCCGGGTGCTGAAATCCCTTCGGCATGACACCGATCACTGTCCAATTCTCCCGGTTGAGGCGCACAGTCCTCCCCACAATCCCGGGGTCGGCGGCGAAACGCGACCGCCATAGCGCATCACCGAGAATCACCACGCGCGCCGAGCGCACGAGCTCCTTCTCTTCGAAATTGCGTCCGACTGCGGGCTGAACGCCGAGAGTTGGCAGGAAGTCGTGCGTGATCCGTACGCCGGTAAGACGTTCCGGCCGGTCGCCGTGGGCGAGTTCCATATCGCCCGACGTGTACAGCGCAATGCTCTCAAGCGTCCGACTGTGCCGCCGGTCCTCGAGGTAATTCAGGATTGAGAGCGGGAACCGCGGGTTACGTTCCGACCACTCGAATAAACGTACGAGTCTCTCGGGATCGCGGTATGGCAGTGGCTTCAACAGAACGCCATAGACCATAGCGAAGATGAGCGTGTTGGCTGCCACCGCGATCGTCAGCACGGCTCCCGCCACCAGGGGGAACTGCGGCTGGCGAAGCAACCCCGTCATTGCATGCCTGATGTCCGCAGCCGTCCCGCTGACCCAGGACGCGGTTCGCTGGTCGCGTGCTTTCTCCATCGCAGAAGCGACGGAGCCTGCGCGCAATACCGCCTGCCGGCGCGCCTCATCGTCAGACAACCCCCGCTGCCGTCCTGCTTCGGTCTCCATTTCGATGTGAACACGCATCTCGGACTCGAGATCGTGATCGGAACGGCCAGGACGGAGCCTGTACACCCACTCACGGAGACTCATGACGTCTCCTCGCTGAGCAGCCTCTGAATCGTTCCGGCCGTCTGCGCCCACCCGGCTTTCTCGATGTCCAGTTGCTTGCGTCCGCTCGCCGTCAGTGAGTAGAAGCGCGCCTTGCGATTGTTGTCGCTGACGTCCCACTTGCCTTTGAGGAAACCCCGCTGCTCCAGCCGCATCAGCGCCGGGTACAGTGTGCCCATGTTTACTTCGATCGCACGGTCCGACGCCTGCTCGATCCGGGCCGCGATGGAGTACCCGTGCTGCGGTCCCATCGATGCGAGCGTCTGCAGGACCATAAGGTCGAGCGTTCCCTGCAGTATGCCGGGGCGCGCTTCTCTATTAGCCATCCCAATGGAGCTTACGCCAGCTCCGTTAGATTGTCAAATGGAATCGTCTAGCCGTGACCGCCCGTGAGCTTCAGACCAAGGATTCCAACGATGATGAGGCCCACACAGAGAAGCCTGATTGCGGTGGCAGGCTCACCGAAAAACACGATTCCGAACAGAACCGCTCCCGCTGCACCGATACCAGTCCATACGGCGTAAGCGGTTCCAAGTGGAAGTACCTTAATGGCCTGTGACAGGAGCCAGAAGCTCGCCACCATTGCGGCAGCTGTCCAGATACTTGGCCACAGCCGCGTAAATCCCTGGCTGTAGCGAAGCCCAACCGCCCAGACCGTCTCGAGCAGACCGGCGATGAGCAGCAGCGCCCACGCATTCACGACCGCAGCTCCGCACCGATTGCATCCGCGATCGCTTTGCCGTGAAAGCGGCCATTCTCGATGAAGAT
>DASQEG010000988.1:0-13766 GCA_035633775.1 Bryobacteraceae bacterium | reverse complement strand
CGTTCCTTACCGTCGCGTTTCCGCTCCGGAACGGCAGCTACGCTACACTGCTCACGATGGGGATGTACTTCTAACCTCGTGCGCCGCGTAACTCCAGTCGTTCTGCTGACGGCACTGGCCGCACCCGCGCTGGCGGGCGATCTGCAGGTGCGTCTCGAAGCGGGCACCCTCCGGCTTAGTGCGAGCAGGCTGCAGTTCCTTACCGGGAAGCCTCTCGAGAGGCTGCGGAACGGCGCTTCGGTGGCCTTCGATATTCAGGTCAGCGTTCTTGCCGATTCACGGCAGAGCATCCTGAGGCGCAGCTTCGAGCGCTTCGTGGTCAGCTATGACGTTTGGGAGGAGCGCTTCTCAGTGACACGCATGCGCAGCTCCCGGTCGTCAGCTTCCCATCTGACCGCAGCCGCGGCGCAGGCGTGGTGCCTTGAACGGTTTTCGATGGAGGCCGGCGGGCTCCCGGACAATCGCCCGTTGTGGTTCCGTCTCGATGTACGCGCGGCCGAAGCCCGAGACCCCAATAACGACGAGTCGCTAAGCCTGGCGGCTCTTATCGAGCTGTTCAGCCGGCCCGTCAAACTCAGCAGCGGAGGCCAGTGGCGTGCGGAGTCGGATGCCGTCGTCATTGCTGAGTTGCGCGGCAAGGCAGCCACGCCATGAACCGCCTCCGTACGCGACTGATGCTGGTTTTTCTTGCGGCGACTATCCTCCCCGTCGCGGCCGTACTGCTGGTGACGGCACGACTGCTGGAGCACAGCGTCAGCCTGAACCCCACTCGCGAACTGGACGCCACCACGCGAGCGCTCGAGGTGACGGGCCGTGCACTTTACCAAAGCACGCGTGAGGCTCTTGGCAACGAAGTCCAGAGGGGCCTTGTACGCCCAGCGAAGATTTGGCGCGGGCGGCCGGAGGTATGGCCCGCGGACATCCGCGAATTCCATGACAGCGGGTTGAAACTGCAGTTCAGTCTCGGTGGCCAGCTCCGGGATTACGTACAACTGCTTCGCCGCGAGGCGGACGGATCGGTCGGTGTATATATCAGGCAGATCGGCGGGCCGGGCATGAAGGCTCTCGCAGACCAGTTCTACACGTCGCGCAGCATGGTGGAGCGGCTGAATGCGCGGAACCTGCGGCGCGGATTCATCACCACGCTGATCGTCATCTCGGCGCTCCTGTGGATCCTGTGCGCGGCCGTCGTCCTCTACCTGTCGCGACGCATCAGCCGCCCGCTCGAGCAGCTTACGGCAGGGCTGGCACGGCTTGCGTCGGGCGATCTTCGGGTCAGGTTGAAACCTGCAGGTGCCGATGAGGTTTCGGATGCGATGCGGGCATTCAACGCAACGGCAGCTGAACTCGAACAGAGCCGGGACAAGCTGGTGCACGTGACGCGCCTTGAGAGCTGGCAGTCGCTGGGGCGGAAGATGGCTCACGAGGTGAAGAACTCTTTAACGCCGATTCGCCTCACGGTGGAGGAGATCGTGGCGCGCCGCGGCGAGCATGACGCCGCTTTCATCGAGCAGGCGGCGCAGATCGTAGTGGAAGAGGTCAGTACGCTCGAGCGCCGCGTTCGGGCATTTACGGAGTTCGCCTCGGAGCCGCCGGTTCAGATCGAAGATGTCGACATAGGCTCGACGCTGGAAGAACGGATTGCTCTCCTGCGTTCTGCTCACCCCGAGGTCAGCTACAGGGCTGAGTCTGAGACATCGGCGCATGCCCGCGCCGACGCCGATCTTGTGAAAGGTGTTCTGACGAACCTGCTTGCCAATGCGGCTGAAGCAGCGGGTCCCGGAGGCGTTGTGCTGAGCCGCGTGCGAGCGACGGATTCAAACGTGCTCGTAGAAGTGCATGACAGCGGACCCGGGCTGACCCCGCAGGCGCGCGATACCTTGTTCGAGCCAACGATCTCGTTTAAGAAGGCCGGAATGGGGCTCGGCTTGTCCATTGCAAAGCGGAGTGCCATGCTGCTGGGCGGTGATATCGTGCTGATGGAGAGCGAATTGGGGGGCGCGGGTTTTCGCGTGGTGCTGCCCCGCGTGATGGAGGAGAATGCCGGCACGGCGCGTTCTGGTGCTTGACGACGAGGAAAACATCGGCCGCTCTCTGCGGCTGATTCTCGAGCGGGAAGGCTATGCAGTGTCCGTGTGCCATTCGGTGGGCGCGTTTCGCGACTTTACAGGTCGTGCGGACGTTTACCTGCTGGATGTGAAGCTTCCCGACGGCAGCGGAATCGATGTGCTCCGGAGCATCAGGAGTGCGGAGCCCGAGGCACCGGTCGTCATGATCTCGGGTCACGGCACAATTGCCGACGCCGTGGAGGCAACGCGCGCCGGAGCCTGGGATTTTCTTGAAAAGCCTCTAAGCCGCGATCGCGTGCTGCTCGCGTTGAAGAACGCACTCGAACAATCCAGTCTGCGTCGGGAAAATGAGCGCCTGCGGGAACTGGTGCAAGCCGAGTCGAAGATGATCGGCTCAAGCCCTGCGTGGCAGCGGGTTGTGGAACAGGCTACGCTTGCGGCGCGATCCGACGCGCGCGTGCTTCTAACGGGCGAATCGGGAACCGGAAAGGAACTGCTGGCGGCGCACGTGCACGAGAACAGCCCCTTCGCCGCGGGTCCGTTTGTGAAGGTGAACTGTGCGGCCATTCCGACGGAGCTCATCGAGAGCGAGCTGTTTGGGCACGAGAAGGGCGCTTATACCGGCGCTGCCACAGCGCGCCGCGGCAAGTTCGAACTCGCTGACGGCGGAACCATATTCCTCGATGAAGTCGGGGACCTGCACGCTGCCTCGCAGGCCAAGCTGCTGCGCATCCTGCAGGAAGGCGAGTTCCACCGTGTCGGCGGCGAGCAGCCGGTGCGCGTCACTGTGCGTGTAATCTCTGCCACAAATCGTGATCTGACGCAGATGATCGAGGAGGACAAATTCCGTGACGATTTGTATTACCGGCTCTGTGTCGTGCCTATTCGTGTGCCTGGCTTGCGCGAGCGGCCTCAGGACATTCCGCAACTGGTCCACTATTTTCTTCGTGAGTTCTGCTGCCGCAATAACTTCCGTCCCAAAACGGTAGACGCTTCCGTGCTGCCGCTGCTGGGCGCGTATCCCTGGCCGGGGAACGTTCGCGAACTCCGCAACGCAGTGGAGCGCATGGCGATTCTTTCTCCGGGCGATGTGATCGAAGCCGATGCCGTTCCGGCGGAGATCCGGCACTATCGCGAAAACGCCGTAAAGTCGACGGTGCAGGAGGCGAGAGAAACCGCCGAACGCGACCATATTTTGAAGGCTCTGGAAGCAGCCGCCTGGAACGTCTCCGGCGCCGCTCGCGCGCTCGGCATGGAGCGGACAAACCTGCACAAGCGGATGCGATCGCTCGGCATCAGCCGCGACCGCCTAGGGTAACCACAAGGCGTTCGCAAGCGCCTCTAAGCTTAAGGCAACACTGCTAATCCGGGCTTACTCCGACTCGTCTTACGAGGTTGGGCGGCAAAACTGCGTGATAGCATGAAAGATACATCGAACCATCGAGCTGCGCACGCCGTCTTTCAGGGTCGGGAGCCCTCTATTCCGTGAAAAAGAAGTGGAAGATACTGCTTGGGTTAGCTGTTCTGCTGATCGGAGCTGTTGCTGTATTCGCCGGCATCCGCTATAACCAGCGCGGCATTACAACTGTGCAGACCGGCCAGGTCGTCCGGCAGGATCTCACGGCTGTGGTTACTGCGTCGGGTGAAATCAAGCCTCGTAATTACATCAACCTCGGTGCGAATACGCAAGGGCCGGCTCGTATCGTCGACGTGCTCGTGGTTGAGGGTGACAAGGTGAAAAAAGGACAAGTGGTCGCCCGACTGGAATCCGTACAGGCCGAGGCTGAAGTATCGGCGCAGCGTGCGGCAGTCGGTTCTGTTCAGGCAGAATCGGCGGCAAGCGAAGCGGGAGTGAGGGCTGCGGAAGAGAGCGTTCAGACAGCCGAGGCCGGCGTAGCCCGAGCCAAAGCCGAGCTGGAGCGGACGCGCGTTGACTTCGACCGCACACAGAAGCTTTACAAAGAGAAACTCATCGCGCAGCAGGATTTCGATACCAGCCGCCTGGCAGTGCAGGCGCAGGAAGCGGCCGTTCACGAGGCCATGACGCGTGTGGATCAGGCCCGCGCTCAACGCAATCAGCTCGCAGCTCAGCTTTCAGCAGCGCAGCGGCGTATCGCGCAGATTCAGGCGAATCTGAAGCGAGCCTCGGATGTTCTCGACAAATACAGCGTGCACTCGCCCATCGACGGTGTCGTAACGAACCTGCCCGTTCGCGTTGGTGAGACCGTTGTGCCCGGTATTCAGAACTCACCTGCGAGCACCATCATGACCGTCGCTGACATGTCGATTATCACCGCCGAGGTCAAGGTGGATGAAACCGATATCGTCAACGTCAAACTTGCACAGAATGCGGACGTCACCATCGATGCGATGCCGGGTCGCACCTTTAAGGGCCGTGTAATTGAGATCGGAAACACTGCGATTCTGCGATCCACTGGACTCGCGGCATCACAGAGCGCAGTGTCCAGCCAGGAAGCCAAGGACTTCAAGGTTGTGATCGCGCTGAATGATCCTCCGGACGAAATCCGCCCCGGCCTGTCCTGCACTTCAAGAGTTACGACCGCTACGCGGCCTCGTGTGCTCTCGATACCGATACAGGCGCTGACCGTCCGTCAGAAGGGCGACCTCGAGCCCGAGAAGAAGGACGGCGATCAGACGGCGGGAACCATCAATCCGCAGACTGAGAAGGCACGGCGCGAAGAGATTCAGGGCGTGTTCGTCCTCACAGGTGAGAAGGTCGAATTTCGCAAAGTCGCGACGGGTATCACCGGCGCAACTGACATCGAGGTCATGAGCGGCCTCAAAGAAGGCGAACAGATAGTGACCGGTAGCTACAAAGTGATCCGAACCCTCCGAAACGAGGCAAAGGTGAAGGTTGACAACAAAGCTCCGGGAGCAGCAAAAGCGGAGTCTTAACCAGCATGGCAACAACAGCGACGATGAGCGCCAAGGAGCGCGGAGAGCAGCTCAAGCGCGAGAACGTCGTCATCCGCACGTATGACTTGTGGAAGACGTATGTGATGGGCGACCAGGAGATCCACGCAGTATCCGGCGTCGATGTCGAGATCAAGCGTGGCGAGTACGTCGCCATTATGGGTCCTTCCGGTTCCGGTAAGTCGACTCTGATGAACCTTATCGGCTGTCTTGATACGCCGACCAAAGGTGAGTACTTCATTAACGGCCATCTGGTCAGCTCGATGACCGACGATGAACTGGCGCAGATCCGGAACAAAGAAATCGGCTTCGTTTTCCAGACGTTCAATCTGCTTCCGCGCGCCACCGCGCTGCACAACGTCGAGCTTCCTCTGATTTACGCGGGCATTCCCGCCGAGCAGCGTATTGAACGCGCTCAGCAGGCCCTGCGGCATGTCGACCTTGAAAAGCGCATGCACCACAAGCCGAACGAGTGCTCGGGTGGTCAGCGGCAACGCATCGCTATTGCACGCGCGCTGGTCAACAATCCTTCGATTCTGCTCGCCGATGAGCCCACCGGAAATCTCGACACTGCGACCGGCAACGAGATCATGGCGCTGTTCGAACGCCTGCACCAGCAGGGCAACACCATCGTGCTGGTCACGCACGAACACGACATCGCACTGTACGCGCACCGTATCGTGTTTGTTCGCGACGGTAAGGTGGAGCGCGACGAACCGGTTAAGAAGTAAGTAGGTCCGATGGCGGAGTCCCGGCGTGAGTTTTTGGCCGCAGCCGCTGTAGCAGGTCTGCTGCCGTGGAACTGGTTCCGGCGAGCTCCCGGGATCGCCGGAATTCGCTTTCGTCGTGTTCGACGGACTGGTGCACGGCGTTACATACACATTCACGGCAACGAGCGCACGGCACATGACACTCTGGTCGCGCATCTCGACGCTGCCCGCGGCGACGCGTTCTTCATTCGCAGTGACGAGCGCAATGTCACGGCGGCGGGCCTGACCGTCGACCCAAATCGTATATGGTCGCGCGTGGGTGCCGAGCGAAGCCTGCGCAACCTGAACAAAGATCACAGCAGTGTCGAGAAAGCGCTTCGCCGCATTGACAGCGATCGCGACGCTTTCCTGAAAAGCCTTCTGCCTCGTGACGGCAATCTCCTGATCGCCCTCCACAACAACGGACCCGGCTATTCCGTGCAGGACGAGGTGCCTATCAGCGACGGCGTCGCACTCAACAACGCTGCCCATCCCGATGAGTTCATCCTTTGCACCATGCGTGCAGATTTCGATGTGCTCTCCGCCGGTCCGTACAACGTGTTACTGCAGCAGAAACCGCCTGGGGAAGATGATGGGTCCCTGTCGCGCCTCTGTGCTGCCCGCAACGTCCGATACGTAAACATTGAAGCTGCGCACGACAACGCAGCCGCTCAACGCGCCATGCTGGACTGGGTCGAACGCACGATCTAAGTGTTACAATTCCCCGGATACGGCCATGAGCCGCCTGCGGCACGCGATCGGCAACATCTTCCTGCTGTTTTGCAGCTGCGGGGTGTTACCACGCGCCAACGCTCAGATGTTCTGGGGCGGCCTCCAGGGTGAGGTAACCGATATTTCGGGTGCGCCGATTCCGGGCGCTTCTGTAGGGGTCAGCAGCCCGGCTCATCCTCGAGCCACCTCCACCACCACAGATACTTTCGGTCGCTACACCTTCCCCGTTCTTCCCGTCGGGTCGTACTCGGTTCATGTATCGGCGCCCGGGTTTCGTCCCTTGCGGTACGCGCACGTCGAACTTCGCACGGGTGTCCAGATGACATTCAACGCGCGCTTGCCGCTTGGATCGATCACCGAGACGGTCGAGGTCAGATCGGCGGTAGATCCACTTGACGGAAGCTCCTCGCGAACGGCAACCGTAATTGACACGGCAGCGATGGCGAACCTCAGTCATGGACGCAGCTTTCACTCGCTGCTCGGCATGGCGCCCGGTGTTCGCCACGAATCGAGGGCAGGTGCGGTCGGTGTCGGCGGCATCACTGTGGATGGTGCCAGCGGTAGTGAGAACGCCTGGTATGTGGACGGCGTGGAAGTCACCGACGCCATCACCGGCGCTCTGCGGCAGCAGTACTCCATGCCAACGGAGTTTCTGAAAGCTGTGCAGGTGCAGAGCGGCGGGTTCGAGGCCGAGTACGGCGGCGCCACTGGCGGTGTGGTTACCGCAACAACGCGCGGCGGAACTAACGAATTGCACGGCGAACTTCAGCTCAGCATCATGCCGGGATCCCTCAATGCGTCCGACCGTGGCTCGTGGCAGCGATCAGCGACTGATCCCAGCAGGGCGGAGTACTTGCGCCCCAGCAAGGACAATTACCGGATTCTGTACCCTGGCTTCAGCCTCGGTGGACCACTCCTGCGGAACCGCGTGTTCGGATATCTCAGTTACATGCCGGAAGCGGAGCGAACGATTCGCCAGGTTCCTTACGCGACCGGTGCGCGCGTCTTTGAGCAGGACCGCATGCGGCAATACACGCTGACGCGGCTCGATGCTTCGCCCGTATCTGCGGTGCAGCTGAGCGCATCGTGGGTTTGGTCACCATCGGCAGTGCGCGGGGGGCTTCCGCTCAGGGATACGCGCATTCAAGCGCCGCGGACCGTCGATACCGCATACGAACGAGTTCCAGCGCAGGCGGTTAGCGTTTCCGGTACCTGGACCGGAGCGGGCGCGACTGTCCTCACGGGCCGCTATGGATACAAGTACACGAACGGCCGAGCCGGCAACAGCACGCTGCCGGACGTGCCCTGGTACTTCTATCGAACTCCCTCGTGGGCCGCAGGAGACGTGCCACTGCGTGTCACCGGACCGGCGGGGCTGCAGTCCACCTCCGGCGCGTACACCCTCGAACGCGATGTCGTGGCGCGGCACAGTTTTTACCTGGACGGTTCGCGCGTGTTTGCGGCCGGGGGCCGGCAGCACGTGTTTAAAGCAGGATTTGCCAGTACGCGTACCTTCAACGACGTTTCGGACCGGTACGCGAACGGACGGTTCGATATCTACTGGGGCGACAGTCTGTCACGCGGCAGCATAACCGGTGCACGGGGCCGCTACGGCTACTACATCTGGGAAGACGGTCCGCGTCTGGACAGCCACGCTACCGGACAAAGCATCGCAGCCTACGTGCAGGACTCATGGAAGGCCTTGCCGGGGCTGACGATCAACGCTGGGGTGCGGCTGGAGCGGGAGTATCTGCCCCCGTACTCGCGTGCCGGTGAAACCCGGTCGGCGCTGCGGAACCCAGTGGACTTCGGCTGGGGCGACAAGGTGGCACCGCGACTCGGTGCCGCGTGGGACCTGCGTGGCGACGGAAGGTGGAAGCTCAGCGGCAGCTACGGTCTGTTCTACGACGCCATGAAGTACATGATGGCGCGGATGGCGTTCGGCGGCATGCAGTGGTGGAGTCACGCATATCGCCTCGACAGCACAGCTCTGGCAGGCCTGGACGTCAGTCGCTCCAATGCTCTCGGCGAACCCATCGCTTCGTGGAACAATCTCGCGATGCCCGTGAACGCCCGCGGCGAGTGGCAGGGCATCGACCCTGACCTGAAGCCGTTCACGTCGCGCGAGATGACGGTTGCGCTCGATCGTCGGATCACATCCCGGCTGCAGGCGTCCGTCCGGTATACGAACAAGGACTTGCTGCGCACCATCGAAGACATCGGTATCCTCGATCCGAACGAGAACGAATCGTACCTTATCGGCAATCCCGGCTTCGGCCTCACACGCAATGGCGCCTCACCTTATGGCGGCAAAACGCCGGATGGCCGCGAATACCTGGTGCCCAGGGCCATACGCCGATACGATGCGCTGGAGTTTCGCATCCAGGGCTCCGTCTCCGGCACGCATCTGATCGGCTCGTACACGTTGAGCCGCCTGTACGGAAACTTTGCCGGGCTGGCGAACTCGGATGAGGCCGGCCGCATGGACCCGAGCCTTTCCCGTTCCTTCGACCTGCCGACGTACTACTTCGACGCCTCCGGCAGTCAGCGGAACGTGGAGGGCAGGCTCGCGACTGACCGTCCCCATGTTTTCAAACTGTTCGGCTGGCGAGAGATGAGAAATCGTGCGGGGACGACCTCGGTGGGCTTCACGCAGATAGCGATGTCGGGCACGCTGGACTCGACCACGGTGTATTACCTGACCGCGCCCACGTTCCCGCGCGGGCGTGGGGATCTGGGTCGGACCCCTGTGAACTCTCAGACGGACCTGAAGCTGGGACACACCCTTCGAACGGGCGAACGGATGCAGGTGAGGCTAGAAGGAACGGCATCGAACCTTTTAAACCAGGGCGCCGTGGTGGCGCGCGTAACACAAATCAACAGGGTCGGTGCGATCACCAGCACTATGCTGCCGGCGGACAAGTTCTTCGCAGGATATGAGCTGAACAGCTTCGTGCGACCGGGCGAGGGTTCCCCGGTGCCTTACAACCCGATTTACGGCATGCCGGGTGCGGACGTCGCTGACGGCGGCCTGATCAAGTCAGGAATGCGCAACGACCCTTCAAGCGCCTTTCTTGCCCAAAACCCTGCTTTCGGCGCTTTCCAGGGACCGCGTACGTTTCGGTTCGGCCTTCGTCTCACTTTCTGAAGCCTTCGCGGCGGCGCTGGCGGCCACCAGCGCGAGCACTGCGCTCTCCTGTCGCCGATCGCCGCGTGCAGCCTTCAACGCGTCGAAGAGGCTTCCATCGGAGTAAGCGTCCAGTACCGCAGGATGGACGTAGTACTTGCGGCAGGTGGCAGGCCGGTTCCCGAGCCGGCTGGCGACTTCCTTGATCGCCTCCACCACCCGCTTCTTGACGTCCGTCTGCGTGTCGCACCGGCCCAGCTGTTCGAGGATCAGCGCAGCCCAGCCTGTGCCGCCCCACGTGCGAAAGTCCTTGGCGGTGAAGTCCTCGCCGGTGATCTCGCGTATATAGGCGTTCACGTCCGAAGAGGTCACGTCGACCACATTGCCCGCCTCATCCAGGTACTGGAACAGTTCGTATCCCGGCAGGTCACGGCACCGGCGGACGATCTTTGCAAGGCGTGGGTCATCGAGGGTGATGTCCTGCATCTGGCCGCTTTTCCCGCGAAAGTTGAACCGCATCGACCCGCCTTGCACCTTCACATGATGATCCTGAAGAGTGGTCAGCCCATAGGAGTCGTTCTGGGCCTTGTACTCGTCGTTGCCGATGCGCATGCAGGTGGTCTCCAGCAGCTTCACTACGGCAGCCAGAACTTTGTTCCGCGGCAGCCCCGGCAATTGCAGATCTTCGTCGATACGCTTGCGAATGAGTTTAAGCGCCTCCCCGAACGCAACCATGCGGCTGTATTTCGTCTGATCCCGCTGATGCCGGTACTCGGGGTGATACCTGTACTGCTTGCGACCCTTCGCATCCCTGCCAACTGCCTGTAGATGGCCGTCTGCGGACTTGCAGATCCACACGTCAGTCCATGCGGGAGGAATGACCAGCGACCGGATGCGCTCCAGTGTCTCGTCATCGCGAACGGGCGAACCGTTCGGGTCAACATAGCGAAAGCTCTTGCCCGATTTAAGCCGACGGATGCCCGGCTCGCCGTCACGAACGTAACGCAGCCCCGCAGCTTTCGCAGACTGCAGGGGATCCTTCGGGAACGGAATGACCTTGGCGCGTCCCACGAATTGTTAGATTCACGAAGTAACGTTTGGTGTTACAACTGCCTTCCATTCGGCGAGGATTCCTGCCGGATCAGCCGCGACCGTTGAGCTCCATCCGGCGGCGCGCAACGTTTCCACCTGCTGAAAAGACTCGGCCCCTGCCGCTGATTTCAGCGTGAGCACATCTTTGAGCAGCGGTTTCAGCAGCACTGTATTTGCCTCGGAGTACGGCAGTGAAATCGCCGCAGCCTCCACCCGTTTGGCGATCTTGGTGCAAATAATCTTTACATCTTCGGAAAACGGATGGCTGCCGAATGCGACGATGAGCCGGGTGCCGCTGTTCCTGCACGACTCGGATGCCTGCAACAACTCGGTCTCAACGTGCTGGAACGAACGTGACAAAAGCAGCGCAGGGTTCAGATAGAGCTCAACCTCCTTCGCCCCGAGGCGGAGCAGGTCGCGCAGCTCATACAATTTGACCGCGGTGGTGCTGGTTCCGTCCGGAAACCCGGCCGTGCTGCACAGGCGTACGGAGCTGCCTGCCATCCACTGCGCGGCGAGCTGCACGTCGCAGGGGCGCACAACCACTGCGCGGAGCCCCAGTTCGGTCGCGAGGCGGCAGCCATCGGCGACCTGTTCGAACGTCAGCGCAGGGTCGAGCAGATGGTAATCGAGGAGCGGTGCCGGCGACGGCGGAAGGTCGAGCGGAGCGGGTTTGGGATCCATAGTTCGCAACATGTTCATTATCGTGCCTGCGTTACTCTGAAATTTAAGCCTCCCCATGCCCGAACAGCCTTACGATCACCGGATGATCGAGCCCAAATGGCACAATCTGTGGCGAAACGATCCGGAACTGTACAAGCCGCTGGCTGACCGCACGAAGCCAAAGTACTACGTGCTCGAAATGCTCCCCTATCCGAGCGGAACGCTCCACATCGGTCACGTGCGCAACTACGCCATCGGTGACGCACTTGCTCGCTACAAGTGGATGCGCGGCTTTAACGTGCTGCACCCGATGGGTTGGGATGCCTTCGGCCTTCCGGCTGAGAATGCCGCGATCAAGAACAAGCGCCAGCCCCGTGAGTGGACCCACGCGAACATCGCCGAGATGAAACGACAGCATGTTCGTCTGGGATTCTCCTATGACTGGGATCTGGAGGTGTCCACCTGCGAGCCGGAATATTACCGCTGGAATCAGTGGTTCTTTCTCCGCATGCTGGACAAAGGCCTGGCGTACAGGCGGCAGTCGCTGGTGAACTGGTGTCCGGAATGCGCGACCGTGCTGGCCAACGAGCAGGTTGTGGATGGCTGTTGCTGGCGTCATGAGACGACGCAGGTCGAACAGCGAGAGCTGGAGCAGTGGTTTCTGCGCACCACCGCCTATGCGGACGAACTGCTGAACGGTATTGAAAAACTCGAACGCGGCTGGCCCGAACGGGTGCTGGCCATGCAGCGGAACTGGATCGGGCGGTCCGAAGGTGCGGAGGTCGACTTTGCACTTGCTGAGGGCTCCGGTAACATTCGAGTTTTCACGACGCGCATAGACACCATTTACGGGGCCACGTGCCTGATACTCGCTCCTGGACACCCTCTGGTGCAGCAGCTGATTGCCGATGATCTAAGGCCAGCGGTCAAGTCCATGATCGACGCGCAGGCGCACCAGGATCCCGGTGAACTGGACAAAGAAGGCGTCTTTACTGGCAAGTATGCCGTGAATCCTTTCAGCGGCGAAAAAGTGCCCGTTTGGATAGGCAACTTTGTGCTGATGGGTTACGGCACCGGCGCCATTATGGCCGTCCCCGCTCACGACGAGCGTGACTTCGAGTTTTGTCGCAAATACGGCATCGATGTTCGCCCGGTCGTTCGTCCCATGGACGGCGAACTCGCCGATGCGAACACAATGACGGAGGTTTTCAGCGACGATGGCGTCTCCGAAAATTCCGATCACTACTCGAAGCTGACCAGCCATGACGCCCGTGCACGAATGACCGCCGATGCGCGCCGTGACGGCTTTGGCGAGAAGGCAGTCACTTTTCGCTTGAAGGATTGGGGAATCTCGCGGCAGCGTTACTGGGGAACGCCGATTCCTGTGATCCACTGCCGCACCTGTGGCATTGTGCCTGTGCCCGAGGATCAGCTGCCCGTGCTGCTGCCGCTGGATGTCGAGATCACAGGAACGGGTCAGTCCCCGCTTGCGGCGAAGTCTGACTTCGTCAACGTCTCGTGTCCGAAATGCTCGGGGCCGGCTCGTCGGGAGACGGACACCATGGACACGTTTGTCGACTCTTCGTGGTACTTCTACCGCTACTGCGACGCGAACAACGACAAGGCTCCGTTCGACTCGGACAAAATCGCGTACTGGTTCCCCATCGATCAATACATCGGAGGAGTCGAGCACGCCATCCTGCACCTGATCTACTCACGGTTCTGGACCAAGGTGATGCGCGACCTCGGACTGATCAAAAATGACGAGCCGGCCACGCGGCTCTTCACTCAGGGGATGGTGATCCGCGATGGCGCGAAGATGTCCAAGAGCAAGGGGAACGTCGTAAGTGCCGACGAGTTAACCGAGAAGTACGGTGCCGACACCGGACGTATCTTCGAGTTGTTCGCGGCGCCTCCGGAGAAGGACCTGGACTTTACCGAATCCGGTGCGGATGGAGCCTACAGATTCCTCGGCCGAGTGTTCCGATTCGTCACCCGAAATCTGGATCGTGCTGATGCGTCCAGCGAAGTGGAACGCAGCGAAGCCGACCGCAAGGTCCTCCGCAAGCTGCACCAGACAATCCGGCGTGTCACTGAAGACTTCGAATCACGCTGGCACTTCAACACGTCCATCGCCGGCATTATGGAGCTGGTGAATGATCTCTATGCTCATGAGGCTTCCATTACCCCGCCCGTGCTGGCCGATGTTATCCGGAAACTGACTTTGCTGCTGGGTCCGTTCGCTCCTTACCTCGCACAGGAGATGTGGGACCAGGCGGGCGGAAAAGGTCCGGTGTTTAAGCAGGCATGGCCGGAACACGATGAGGAGCTTGCTCGCGAAGAGGGAGCGGAAGTCGTGCTGCAGATTAACGGCAAGGTACGGAGCCGAATCATCGTAGC
>DASQEG010000987.1:0-8546 GCA_035633775.1 Bryobacteraceae bacterium | reverse complement strand
AACTCGTCAGCACGGTGCGAAAAGTCCACGCGGGCGGTCGGCCGATTCCGCAGGAGGTTGCGCAGAAGCTCGCCGACCGTGTTACCGGTACTGCGCTGTCAGGTCGTGAGGTTGAAGTGCTGAAGCTTATCGCGGAAGGTCTTCGCAATAAGGAGATCGCTGGCACACTCTCGATAAGCGAGGACACTGTCCAGAGTCACATGAAGAACATCCTTGCCAAACTCGGCGTGAATGACCGCACGAAAGCAGTGATCGTCGCCGCCCGACGCGGAATCATTCACCTTCATTGATTCCCATCGGAGTAGCATAATTGAAACAGGGTAGTTGGCGGTACCGCTTCTTGGGGTTGTTCTGTTCGGGCGTATGCCGTATGTTCGAGCAGCACCGCACATGTCCCCCACCGAGAAGAGCATCCGGATTCTTGTCATCGACGACAATCCCATCCTGCTGGAAGGTATCGTTCTGCTAGTCAGTGATCAGCCAGACATGGAAACGGTCGGAGCGGCGCTGACTGCTGACGTTGGTCTCGCTCTGTTCATTGAAAAGCGGCCGAACATCACGCTGGTTGATCTGGAGTTGCCAAGGTCTATAGCTCTTGAACTGGTCAAGCAGATGCGGACGGCAAACCCACAGGCAAAGATCCTTGTGCTCGCCAGTTACGAACTCGACGGGCCCGCGACTGCTGCCCTTGCAGCCGGTGCCACGGCAGTCATTGGGAAGGACCGGATTCCCGATGGACTCCCAGACCTGATTCGCAACAGCTTCCGCGCCGTCGGGCTCCACTAAAACTTCTCACCTGCCGAACGGTGATGGCCTTTACGCGGGGTTCCACAACTGCAAAACCCGCCGATGTTCTGATCGACAGGCGAGCATCTTCGGCAAGGCGAGTAGGACTGAGGCGGCCGAACCAGGCACACACGGTCACTCTCAATAGCCGCCAACTAACCGGCCGCGGTACCGCTTAAGCGGCATTCACGCCCCACGAAACGGAGTGTTGCAACAGCCGGGGCACAGGGTGTACGCACGCCGAACGGCGCCGAAATCCTTACTCGCTCTCACACGCATTGGTTGCACGGTGGTCTTACTCAGATATCTTGGGCGGCAGCGGGAAGATCAACCCACTTTTCCCGCACGCCACGCGCAGCAGATAAGGACTGGCGCTGGTCCAGTGTCCCTTCTTGTGTCAGTCAAGTGATCAGTGTCACTCAAAGCATCAAGAGAGCGGTCCTACGAAATCCACACAAAAATCAACCCAAAAGCCCTTCTCAATATCCTGCAACACAAGCACTTTGTTAGAAGGCCGCCTGGATGGTTCACGCCTATTCTGAGTCAGGCGAGACGATACGCCAGACCTGACAAGGAGACTCCAATGAGCACTTCGAACGCAAGCAACGGCCACACGAACAATCTCTCGAACGGGATCCAGGACGGGATTCCACACGCGCCGGGTGGAGGCGCAGCCCTGATGCGCCTTGACGATGTCCTGCTCCTGTTGCTGGACCATCAATCAGGGTTGCTTCAGGTGGTGAAGGACATCCCGGTTGCCGATCTGCGGGCCAACACCGCCATGCTGGCAAGGCTGGCCACGCTGCTGAAGATCCCGGTGATCACCACCGCTTCAGTGCCCGACGGCCCGAACGGTCCGTTGATTCCGGAGGTGGAACTCGCGTCGCACGCCCAGTACGTTCCACGAAAGGGTGAGGTAAATGCCTGGGACAACGAACTGTTCGTCAAGACCGTGGAAGCAACCGGGCGCAAGACGCTGATCATCGCCGGTGTCTGGACGAGTGTCTGTGTCATGTTCCCAGCCTTAGACGCGCTCGCTGCCGGGTACAAGGTGTATGCGGTGGTCGACGCGTCAGGTGACCCGAGCGAGATGGCTTCGCGGGCGACCGTCGCACGGTTCGCGCAAGCCGGTGTCGTACCGATCAGTGCCAATGCGGTGTTGTGCGAATTGCAGCGCACATGGAACCGCTCGGATGCAGCAGAGGTGGCGCACTTCTACACCATGGTCGCGCCGAACTACGCGGCCGTGATGGAAAGCTACAACCGCGCGCAGTCAGTCGCGCGCAAGGCGGACGCAGCACAGCCCGAGCTGGCCGCTGTCTAGGGGGCTAACCGTACCGTAGCCGGCTCAATCGCGCAACAGGAGAACCATGACACCCAAACTCATCATCCACAACGCCAAGGTTGCCACCAATAGCACTCCGTCATTCGTACAGGCGCTCGCCATCGAAGGAGGCAAGATCCAATCGACAGGCGCCAACGATGAGATCCTGCGGCGTCGCGGGCCGGCTACCACCGTAATCGACGCAGGCGGGCGTACTGTCATCCCCGGCCTGAACGACTCGCACATGCATCCTATACGCGGCGGGTTGAACTACAACATGGAGTTGCGTTGGGACGGAGTTCCTTCGCTTGCCGACGCACTTGGCATGCTCAAAGAGCAAGCCGCTGATACACCGCCTCCACAGTGGGTCAGGGTGGTGGGCGGCTGGACGGAGTTCCAGTTTAAGGAGCGTCGCATGCCGACGCTGGCCGAAATCAACGCGGCTGCGCCCGATACACCGGTCTTCGTTCTGCACCTCTACGATCGAGCTTGGCTCAATGGGGCCGCACTCCGAGCCCTCGGCTACTCCAGCGACACGCCGCCCCCGCCGGGTGGGGAAATTCAGCGAGACAGGAAAGGGAACCCTACCGGGCTGCTGATCGCCAAACCGAATGCGAACATCCTTTACTCGACGCTGGCAAAGGGCCCGAAGCTCTCGTATGAAGATCAACTAAACTCTACACGCCTGTTTATGCGCGAACTGAATCGTTTCGGCATCACCAGCGCAATTGATGCCGGCGGTGGCTTTCAGAATTATCCCGATGACTACGCAGTGATCAACCAGCTGCATCGGGACGGCGAGATGTCGCTGCGGCTCGCCTACAACCTCTTCACCCAGAAGCCCAAAGAAGAGCTTGCAGACTTCAGGCGCTGGACCCAAATGACCCACGCTGCCGCTGGCGACGACTTCTACAAGGTAAACGGAGCGGGGGAAATGCTTGTGTTCTCTGCCGCGGATTTCGAGGATTTTCTCGAGCCCCGTCCGGACCTGGCGCCCGTAATGGAAGAGGAACTTGAGGCGGTGGTTCGTCAGCTTGCTGAAAACCGCTGGCCGTTCCGCCTGCATGCAACCTATGACGAGACAATCACCCGTGCACTCGACGTTTACGAAAGGGTGAACCGCGATGTCCCGTTCGCAGGTCTTCATTGGTTCTTCGATCATTGCGAGACGATTTCAGACCGCAACATCGAGCGGATCCGAACGCTCGGCGGAGGCATTGCTGTTCAGAACCGAATGGCGTTCCAGGGCGAGTACTTCGTCGACCGATACGGTTCTCAACAGGCGCAACGCACGCCTCCAATTCGCCGCATGCTCGAGCTGGGTGTGCCGGTTGGCGCGGGTACGGACGCCACGCGCGTGTCAAGTTATAACCCATTCGTATCGCTGTATTGGTTGATCACAGGGACGACCATAGGCGGCTCATCGTTGTTTTCGGAATCGAACCGAATGAGCCGCGGCGAGGCTCTTCGCCTGTATACATCCGGAAGTGCATGGTTCTCTTCCGACGAGCATCACAAGGGCTCTCTAGTTGAAGGTCAGCTTGCCGACTGCGCTGTTCTCTCCCGTGACTTCTTCGAGATCCAGGAAGAAGAGATCAAGCACCTTGAGTCGGTACTGACCATCGTCGGCGGGCGGATAGTTTATGCAGCCGAAGACTACTCGCACCTTGGTCCGAAGCCTCTTCGCGCCAGCCCGGATTGGTCGCCAGTGAACGTCTACGGCGGCTACCAAAACGCGCCGGAGCCTGTCGCGGCTACCCACATGTCGCACGACGCTCATGCATCGGCGCATCGATCGGTATGGAGCGATGCCGGTTTGTGGAGCCTCGGCTGTGACTGCTTTGCTTAGCAGGAGAAACGACGATGAGTAGCACCAGATACCTTCAAGCCGAAGTTGACATGCGGGTGCGACACCCGACTGTGACACTGCGCGTTCTTCAGATCGGAGCGAGAGTGATGATCTCGGCTATCTTCCTCCTGAACGGCTTTGGGGTCATCGACCAGACAGGGGCGGCAAAGGAGCTCGCTGGCGCGGGCGTGCCGGGGTGGGCCGTCGCACCTATGGTGGCGGCAGGAAGAATCCTTCAAGTCGCGGCGGGAGTGGCGCTCGCGACTGGCTTCTACCCTCGCATCGCCGCGGCAGCGTTGCTCGCTTTCCTCGTGCCGGCGACCTTGGTTGCGCATTCATTCTGGAACGCTGGCGGAACTCCTGAGTTTGTTCCCCAGTTGATTCAGTTCGTGAAGAATCTCGCGATGTGGGGTGGTCTGCTGTTTGTTCTCGCTGATGCTGCTCAGCCGGCTCTGTGCGCGAGCGAGCGCGGTACCCCTCGGCGGCTTTAGGCGCTTCATTATGAGTCGCAGGGTGGTGGCTACCGTCGCATTTTTGGTATGTTTCGGCTCGTTTCACGCGTACGCGCAGGAGTTCCGAATAATCCGGTCGGAAGAGGACTGGACGACCAACCACGACCAATCTTCCACGCGGCTGAAAAATGTCTCGCTTGGTTCCGCACGGCTTTCCATAGGCGGTGACATCCGCGAGCGCTGGGAGGGCTTTCGAAATGAACTGTGGGGAGAGGCGGAGGAGAAGACGACCAGTTCGCTGCTGCAGAGATACATGGTCCATGCTGATTTTCGTTTGAATTCGCAGTTTCGATTCTTCGGCCAGCTGAAGAGTGGTATCGAAACAGGACGCCGAATCGAGGCAAGACCCGTTGATGAAGACCGCCTCGACGTGCACGAGGCTTGGGCGGAGTGGCGGTTCCTGGACCGTGGCGAGGTGCGCCAGATGGCACTTCGGGCGGGACGGCAGGAAATGAACTTCGGATCCGGGCGGCTGGTGTCCATCCGCGAAGGTCCGAATGTGAGGTTGAGTTTCGACGGCGCGCGACTGACGACTTCTATAAACCGATGGACCATCGAAGGGTTCGCCATGCGCCCGCATCGGACCAGGCCCGGTGTGTTCGATGACACGCCGGATCCTCAGCAATCACTGTGGGGCGCGTATGCCACGCAGGAAATGGAAGGCCACGGCTTAGACGTATACTACATCGGGCTGAAGCGTCGCCAACGCGAGTTCAACGCTGGAATCGGGAACGAACTTCGGCACTCCTTTGGCGCAAGATCGTTCGGAACGGCCAAGTCCTGGGACTATGACTTTGAGGCCGTTTGGCAGGCAGGTCGATTCGGCTCAGGAGCAATCAATGCATGGACAGTAGCCAGCAACACGGGCTACACATGGGATTGCATTCTGAAGCCGCGCGTGGGGCTCAAAGCAGATGTGGCCAGTGGAGACGGGGATCCAAACGACCGGAATCTCGGGACGTTCAACGCCATGTTTCCGAAAGGAGCTTACTTCAGCCAGGCCGATCTGCTGGGACCCTACAACCTGGTGGATCTTCACCCGTCCATCTCCGTAAACGTGACGCAACACGTAACGTTGACAGCCGACGTAGATATGTTCTGGCGTCAGAGCACCAAAGACGGTCTGTACGACGTACCGGGCTTTCTCATCGTCCCCGCGCACGGGAGTGCCGCACGCCACGTTGGGTACGGGACTAACGTAAGCGCTGAATGGGAAGTCAGTCGTAACGTGACCGTCGAGGGAGAGTACCAGCGGTTTATGCCCGGCCGATTCTTGCGTGAAGTAAACCTCACAAAGAGCGTGACATACATCGGGTTGTGGATTTCACTTCGGTTCTAAATTGTAATTCAGTCGAAGGGAGGCCAACTGCATGAATGAGCAAGGCGTGACGGGTCTGTCTGTCCCAGTGACGGCGGTAGTCCATCGGCGCATCAAGGAAGGATATGAGCAACGGTTCGAAGAGCTAATGAATGACTTTTCCAGGGAGCTGCTCGGCAAACCGGGGCGGCTGGGCATCGATATCATTCGTACCGCCGGCGATCCTCGGAACTACACAGTCCTCGACAGGTTCGCTACGGAGGAAGACCGCCGCAACTTCACCCAATCCATCTCGTACAAAGCATGGATGGAGCGTCTGAATGAAGTGTCGGAGGTAACTCCCCAGGTAGAAGAGCATGAGGGCATTGCGCTGTGGTTTACATTTCCAAGCGGTTCCGTGCAGAAGCCGGTAAGGCTCAGAATGGCTTTGGTGACGCTTTTGGGCGTCTATCCGCTGACTGTAATGATTCCTCCGCTTGTCACCCCGTTCACGGCTGGATGGCCACTGCTCTCGAAGTTGTTCAGGGGGTGGCTATTCGTCGAGCCTCGGCGAGCCGCCTGAGATAGCCGATACCGGGAAGCGTTTCTGCGCGAGTTCCAGACGCGCGGAGGTCCCGCCGAAGAGAAGAGTCCGGTGAGTCGCGGCCCATGTACGCGACGTGTGGATTGCCGGTTGAGCGTTCCCCGCGAGTGTCTCGCGCTCGGATTTGGGGGATGGCTGGCCGCCGGGAACCAAGGGGATTCAACCCATGCCTTTGAACGGGTGAGTCCCTCTCGTGCACGAAAGATTGTCGGTCCATTGCATCCGTCGAATGCTGCTACGGACTGATACCCATCAAACCAACGGCTGTAGACGTCCGATTACGTATTAGCCGGTACGGCCATCTTGTTTGAAATGCTCGCGGTGAAGAAGCACCACGACAGCGAGCCATACGAGGACGAAGAAGACGTTCAGCAATGCGTATTCGCGGATGCCGAATGCAAGCTGCGCGCCTAAGAGGACGACCGCTGCTTGAATGACATCTCCCGCTCGCCAGAAGAACGTGTCAATCACTTGCTTGGCTTTGTATTTTGCTTCGCGGCTCGCAGGTAAAAACAGCGCGTGCCGCGCGGTATTCTGAATCGAATAGTCGCAGCTATTCTCCACAACCTTTGCGATCCGAATTACTCCGAGAAGCGGAAGGATGGCGATCAAAGCATACCCGCCCAGGGCAAGACAGGGCAAGATGAACAGCGCCCCTCTGACGCCGATCCATCGAAAGAGCCGGGAAACAAGGAACATCTGCAGGGCGAGTCCGAGGAGGTTAACAACAGTGAAATACTGTCCGTAGAACTTACCTATGAACGCCTGGCGGAACAGTGCTGGATCGGCCTGCCCGGCCGCCTGGCGGTTTGCCTCTTCAATCACGAGCTTCCCTAGGACGAACTCTCCTCCGGTGTTTACGACGTTGAGCAGCAGCACGAGCAACGCTACAAGAATGAGGTAACGGTCCTTCATTACCATCCGAAATGCACCCTCTTTCCCTAGTGGCTGATCGGCTATAGACTTCTGATGCCCGCAGGCGGCGCAGCGATAACGGTTCACGAAAACCGGAAAGGCCGCGCAGACGGCCAGCAACACCATTGCGAACACGACTACGCCAAAAGGACCCAGGAAGCTGAACGCCACGCTCGATGCGGACGCGCCTGCAAGGGCTCCAATGGAACTGCCGATACCGACAACCGGGAGCAGCCTCTTTCCCTGGTCGTCGGAGGTGTAAATATCAGCTGCAAAAGCCCAAAACTGGGCGATCACCATCACGTTGAAAATCCCGAGCCAGAGATAGAACGGTACATCGATCCGCACTCCTGACCTGCCAAGGACCAGGAAGACTGCGAGGTGACTGATGAAGAAGAGAGTTACTCCGACTACCAGCCGAACTCGATCGACCCTGGATGCAAACCAACCGTAAGCTGGGATGACACCGAGGAGCAGAATAGCTTGTGCCGCGGCAGAGTAACTCTTTATCTCGGCGCCCGCGTTAGCAAGGATCAACGACTCGCGTACAGTCTTGAGCATGTAGTACGTGGCCAGAAGCAGAAACACATTCAGCGCCAGCAACAGTGTGCTCAAGCCCTCGCCGGGATAGACCGGCTTTGTAAACAGCAACAAGATTCGGTCGAGCACCGGCGTCTCAGGAGGCCCGGGAGCTTCGGGCGCCGGTACGGCCGCACCCGGGCGCGATGAGCTCGTAAGCGATTCGGCTTGCTTCATAGATGTCCCCCCGCAGTCGACCGTAAGTGGCCTCAAGTTGCTGCCCGCCTCTTATGGGAACACGTACTGCGTTTACGGACCTGTGAAAAGGTATTCTTATTTCGATTTCGTGATGTCCCGGCGCACTCTCGCGTGCAGCTCGATGTGCGTGCCATGTGCGCTTAGAATGTGGTTCGACTTGGCCCTGGGTCCGAAGAGCTGTTCGCGTTGCGCAGAGATGAAGTGGTTCGTGACATGCTCTGCATCGACGAGACGATCGTCGAAGGTAGACGAAGCGAAACATCAGAAAGAGAGGACAGCTGGTAGAACTATGAAAGCTGGAGCCACCCGTCGGGACTGAACCGGCGGCCTGCTGATGACGATCGGTAGGTGGCTGTTTCCTGTTTCCAGCGGGTCTCACGATCAAGCACTTACGTGCGTGACATAGGTCCGAATGTCTCCTTGATGCTCGGCAATGTCGGAGTGTTGCTGTCAACGTGGCTGTCAAATGCAGACGGGGTACT
>DASQEG010000986.1:0-3363 GCA_035633775.1 Bryobacteraceae bacterium | reverse complement strand
CTGCCGAAACGCTCCGGCCGGCAGGTACTTCAGCGCATCCGGGCGAGTAAGCACTGTGGGGACATTCCCGTCGTTGTACTGAGTTCTTCAGACGCGCCCGAAGACAAGCAGGACGCGCTCACGCTGGGTGCCAACCGGTATCTGACCAAGCCGATCGATCTCGATGATTACCTCCAGGTCGGTCAGATTCTGAAGACCTACATTGAACCTTCGGGGTAGGCCTGCAGCGCTGAGCACAACTGGTCGTGACGAGTGCCTGAAGCGCGTACGGATTGTTCCTACAAATCCCTGAGATCAATCCTGCGTCGTACGCACTACTCCTGTGCATGTCACAGACAAGTTCTCTGCACGCCTGCAAGGGCGTAAGCAGCGCCGTGAGCGACTTTCGCGCCCTCACCAGTGTCTGCCCCTGTCACGCCGACGAGCGGCGTGATCCAAGATTTGCTGAGCTCGACGCGCTGATCGCCGCGGGTTGGGGGTCGACACCGCTGTACCTCATCGAGATGGCGATCGATCGAAACGAGGGTGTACTGCCGCGGGAGTCCGGCTATCGGTTTCCCGACGACTTCGATGCGCGGTAAGCGATCCGAGCGGCTGGTTGCTCTTTGATACGCTGGTGATTCCGTACCACGCATTAGCGAAACCACCAAAGAGGACGAGCAACTTGCACGTAGTCGCCGGAGTCGATCTGGGCGGTACCGCCGTGAACTACACGGTCGTGAACAGCCGCGAAGAGTGGCTGATTCAGGGCCTTTGCGAGCACCCGGCCAGATCTAAAGAAGGTCCTTCCGTTTGTCTGAGCCAGATCGCCGAAGGTTTGGCTATCGCGGCGGAGCGCGCAGGGGTCTCGCTCACCGACATCGTAGTCATCGGCCTCGATACCCCGGGGCCGGCCAGTGCTGACGGTGTGCTCAGCGCTGAAGGCTCGACCAACTTCGCACATCCCGAGTGGCGCGGCTTCGATATCCGTGGCGGTCTGGCGGAGCGGCTGGGGAAGCCTGTCACATACCTCAACGACGGAAATGCTGCGGCACTCTGGGGTCACTTTTCGCTTTTCGGCACAGCTGCCACGAAGACGTCCGTATCTGCGATCATCGGCACCGGCCTGGGCGGCGGGATCATCACCGGCGGCCACGTCGTAAAAGGGCGCAAGGGGTTCGGCGGGGAACTGGGCCACGTCCTCCTGCCCTGGCAGTCGATTGCCGGCATCGAAGGCATTGTTCCCAGCTGCAATTGCGGGCGCACGGGAGATCTGGAATCGCTCTGCTCGCTCACCGCAATTCAACGCACTCTGCTCCCATACTTCCTCGCGCGTTTTCCGGAGCACGAGCTGGGCCGGACCGGCGACATGAGCCATTCCGCCAAGCTGGTCCGCGGGTACGCAGAGCGAGGCGACGCAATGTGCCGCGAGATTTTCAGAGTGCAGGCGCAGGCGCTCGGGCTGTTTTTCGACGAGATGATCAACACCTTCGATCCCGACGCGCTGATCGTCGGCGGCGGCGCCATCGAGACAGGTAAAGAGTTTCAGGACTGGATTCTGGAGCAGATCCGTTCGGGCATGCCGGTGCAGCGGCAAGAACAGGCCGACATTCCAATCCACATCATGCCCAACGGAGACACGGCCGGGTCACGCGGAGCCGCGGTGCAGGCACTTGCCCTTGCACGCGAGAGCGGCCTGCTGCAGAACGCCTGATG
The DNA here is from genome assembly GCA_035633775.1 of Bryobacteraceae bacterium. GTDB lineage: Bacteria > Acidobacteriota > Terriglobia > Bryobacterales > Bryobacteraceae > JAWXCM01. Next base: position 1,668 of record DASQEG010000986.1, on the reverse strand, counting down.
GCACAAGCTGCCGGAGGAGCGGCGATCAGAGTCGCAGATTTGACAAAGCGCTACAGCTCCGGCCCCGCCGAAGTTCTGGTTTTTGAGAACCTGAACCTGACTGTCGAAGCGGGCGAGACGCTGGCGCTCATCGGCGAATCGGGTGCCGGCAAGAGCACTCTCCTTCACCTGCTGGGAGGGCTCGACTTACCCACGTCAGGAACGATTCACTATGGAGACCGCGAACTGACCGGCATGACACCCGAGCAGATCGCGGAATTCCGCAACCGCGAGATCGGGTTCGTATGGCAGACGCATTACCTGCTTCCCGAGTTCACGGCCCTCGAAAATGTGATGATGCCCTTGCTGATCAGGGGGGTGCGACGGCCGGCGGCAGGCGAGATGGCGCGCCAGCGGCTGAACGAGGTGGGACTGGCCGAGCGAGCGGCTCACAAAGCGGGCGAACTGTCCGGAGGTGAACAGCAGCGCGTCGTGATCGCCAGAGCCCTTGCGGGCAGCCCAAAGGTCCTGCTGGCCGACGAGCCGACCGGCAATCTTGACTATCGCACAGCTGATAAGGTGGCCGATCTGTTTTCGGAGCTGCACCGGATTCATGGCCATACCTCCGTTTTTGTGACTCACAGTCATGCGTTTGCAATACGTTGCGACCGGGTGCTGGCGCTCGAACGCGGGCAGCTGGTTCCGCGCACGCTATAGAGTTTGTTGCATCCTGGTGAATCATCCAGCCGTCCAAGAGAATACGGGAAGCCCGGATTCCGCGTGCCGTTTCACGCCTGAGCGAGAGAACGCGCGCTCGTGGCACACTCGTATGTAGATGACCGGTCTGCCGGTCACGCCTTGTCCGGGGACTTGCAGTCCCGGCCGGGGCGTCAGCGGACTCTGCAAGAGGAGCAGACGGGACCACAATATGTTTGAACGCTATACCGAAAAGGCACGGCGCGTGATCTTCTTCGCTCGTTATGAGGCCAGCCAGTTTGGCAGTCCCTATATCGAGACGGAGCACCTGCTGCTCGGGCTACTTCGGGAAGACAAGGCGCTGGCGAACCGCTTCCTGCGTTCGCACGCAGCCATCGACAGCATTCGCAAGCAGGTCGAATCGCACACTACGGTCCGCGAGAAAGTTTCGACATCCGTCGATCTGCCGCTGAGCCATGAGTGCAAGCGCGTGCTTGCCTATGGAGCTGAAGAGGCCGAGCGACTGAATCACAAGCACATCGGCACGGAGCACCTGCTGCTGGGCCTGCTGCGCGAGGACAAGAGTTTCGCGGCAGAAATCCTTCATGAGCGCGGGCTGCGGCTGACGCAGATCCGGGAGGAGATCGCCCGATCGTCATCAGAAAAGATGGCGTCAAACCGGCCGAAGGAAAGTTCGCTGCTGGCGGAGTTCAGCCGCGATCTGACCCAGGCCGCATCGGACGGTTCCCTCGATCCGCTGGTCGGGCGCGACTTCGAGCTGGATCGGGTTATTCAGATCCTGTGCCGCCGAACCAAGAATAACCCTGTGCTGATAGGCGAGCCTGGCGTCGGTAAGACAGCGATCGTTGAGGGCCTGGCGCAGCGGATCGCAGACGGCGACGTACCCTCCTTCCTCGCCGACAAGCGCATTCTCGCTCTCGATCTCTCCCTGATCGTCGCCGGTACAAAGTATCGCGGCCAGTTTGAGGAGCG
>DASQEG010000985.1:0-4568 GCA_035633775.1 Bryobacteraceae bacterium | reverse complement strand
CACGGCCCCACGCAGCGGGCCCGATCGCACGCTGGGCTGCGTTCTGGAGCGACTGGGCTGGTGCCGCGTTCCTCCGCGGGTACCTGACTACCGCGCAGGGCGCGGCGTTCCTGCCTGGCACGCGCGAGGAACTTGAGGTCCTCCTGGACGTATACGTAATCGATAAGGCACTTTATGAGATCAGCTACGAACTCAACAACCGCCCTGACTGGGTAACCATTCCGCTCACAGGCATCCTGAGGCTGCTCGAACGATGATGAAATTCTTCAACGACGAAGATGCATGGCTTTTCGCCGAGGGCACCCACGCGATGCTGTATCGCAAGCTCGGCGCACACCCGGTTGCCGGGGGTGTTCGGTTTGCACTCTGGGCTCCGGATGCACGTTATGCGTCAGTCATTGGCACGTTCAACGAATGGCAGCCGGCGCGCAGTCCACTCGAATTCCATGTCCCAACAGGCATCTGGTGCGGCGTCCTGCCCGAGCCGAAACCAGGCGACTGGTACAAGTACCACATCGACGGTGCTGACTATCCCGACCAGTTTGGCTTTGCTGCCGAGCCTCTTCCGGGTACAGCATCCGTCATCCACGACCTGAACTTTCGATGGACGGTATCTCCGCCGCGGCCTCCGGACCGGACGGACCTGCCGAGTCTGGTCGCACCGGATCGGCCGTACCGGGAACTGCTGGGGAAGGTTTCTGCAGAAGCCAGAGAGATGGGGTTTCCGCAGGTCGCCCTCACGCACAGCGATGGCGGCTTTGCGCCGCCGGCCAGGTTGGGAACGCCCGAGGAACTGGTGGCGCTCGTTGACGAGCTGCATGCCGGCGGGGTCTCAGTTGGGCTCCGGGTACCCGAACTCGGGAGCGAGGCGGCGACCGGGCAGCTCCGATCCATTCACCTCAGCCAATCCCAATTCTGGAAAGAGGTGTATCGAATCCGGACGGTTCTTCCCCTTCACCAGGGGATCCTCGCCCCCAGCGACCCTCGCCTGACGGCAGTCGGGGTGGTTCAGCTATATGCTTCTCCCGGGCCGAAAGTCAGAGCTGTCGACGACAAGTCGCGCATCCTGGTCGGTACGCTGAACCATGTGACCGCCACGGAGCCGGCCTTCGCTGGCGGCTGGACCGAACCGGTTCTGGAGGATGCGTCAGGCGGGGTGAATGCAATTCTCCGCCGGACAGAGAATGAGCAACACATTGTCCTTGTGGTGCTTAACTACTCCAATGAGACGCGGGCGAACTATCGGATCGGTGTGCCGCGCCGGGGCTTTTGGCGCGAGTTGCTGAACACCGACGCTGTCGAGTTCGGCGGATCCGGGCAGGGAAACTTCGGAGGCGTGCAGGCCAGTCCCGTCCCGCTGCACGGCAGGTCGCATTCTGTGACATTGACCCTGCCGCCGTTTAGCGCACTTGTACTGCGGCCGGAGTAAATGGTTACTGAAAAACGTAGACGGATCTTATAATCCGTATAAGTCGTTTGTTCTTGCGTACTTAGCCTTTGTGGCTCTACACTCGGTAGCTGGGAAGCATCCCACATTCAGCTTCAGGAGTGTTCCACAGTATGAGCCAGGTACGCTCGTGGGGATTGAGAGTCATCGCCGTGATGATTCTGCTCACCTCACTCATGTACGCACAGTCGGACACCGCCGCGATCACGGGTATCGTCCGTGATCAGACGGGCGCCGTTGTTCCGAATGGCACGGTCGTAGCACGCAACGAAGCCACCGGGCTCGAGCGTCGTGCGACGACGAATCAGGACGGCTATTACATCCTTACCAACCTGCCTCCCGGACTCTACACAGTCTCGGCAGAGGCCGCCGGGTTCAAAAAGTTCGAGTCGAGAAATAACCAGCTCACTGCCAACGTGAATGCCACCGTTGACATCGTAATGAGCGTCGGTCAGCTGACCGAAACCGTTGAAGTTGTTGCAACTGCCCCTCCAATCCAGGCAGACACCGCGACAGTGGGTCGCACGGTCACAACGCAGCAGATCGAAAACCTGCCGCTGAACGGTCGCAATCCCCTTTTCCTTGCTCAGTTGAAAGCTGGCGTCCGCCGCGGCTCGTCGATGGCAGGCTTCAGCTTCGGTCTTGACTCAGGCGGCTTCGCGATCAACGGGTCGCGGGGTCAGGACAACCTGATTACGTTCGACGGCGCACCCGCCGTCCGTACCCGCGCCAACGGCACCAGCATCGGTGCCGCCGACGTGGAAACCATTCAGGAAATCCAGGTCCTCACAGCCAACTACAACGCTGAGTACGGTCGCGCCGCCGGCGGTCAGATCCGTATGGTGACCAAGAGCGGTACCCGCGACTTCCACGGGAGCCTGTACGAGTACTTCCGCAACGACAAGCTGGACGCGAATACCTGGGCACGTAACCGCGCAGGGCAGCCGCGCGAAGCACGCCGCTTCAACCAGTTTGGGTATGTGGCCAGCGGCCCCATCTTCATCCCCAACACTTTCAACCGCGACCGCAACAAGTTGTTCTTCCTTTGGGGACAGGAATGGGTACGGTATCGCCAGCAGGTGACTGCTCAGGCGGTTGTGCCTTCGCTGGCCATGCGTCAGGGCAACTTCGGTGAACTGCTCAACGCCAGCAACCCGTTCTTCGGCCGGGCGGTCACTATCAACGATCCAGTGACTGGTCAGCCTTTCCCAAACAACGTGATTCCGCAAGACCGGCTGAGCCGGAACGGCATCGGCTTCCTCCGCGCCTATCCAGAGCCGACGCCGGGCTTCCTCCAGGGACGGAACAATTACTTTGAGACCGGCTCCAATCGCCAGGATCAGCGCAAAGACACCATCTCGATCGACTTCCTGCCGGCAGAGCGCCACACTCTGCGCTATCGCCGTCAGTACTACCAGATCGAGACATTCGATGCGTTCCGCGAGAACACGCCGATTGCGCCCTCGACTCTGTTCCGCCCCAATTTCACTCACACTCTGAACCACATCTGGACTCTGAGCCCGACAATCATCAACGAAGCGCTCGCCAGCCTCAGCGTCGACCGCGTTCGCATCAACGTGATCGACACCGGCCGGTATCAGCGGGCTCAGTACGGTATCAACTACCCGTACATTTTCCCCGAGCGCAAGGAGATCCTCGACAAAGTACCGACAATCGCGATTAACGAGTTTGGAACGGTTGACGGGGGTCCGTACCCCGCTTCGTCAGCTGGTCCGATTTACGTTTTCTCGAATACCCTGACGTGGATCAAGGGAGCTCACACGCTGAAGTTCGGCGGGCTGTTCGAGCGCGCCGGCCAGAATGACTTCGACCAGATCAACGTCACGGGCGTTCCCGGTGGCACAAACAACCAGAACGGACGATTCGAGTTCACTAACACTGGTGGCACTGGCCTGGCAGTCGCGAACGCCGCACTCGGCATCTTCAGCCGCTACGCCGAGATCGGCCAGCGCGCTTACACTCCCTATCGCAGCAACATGTTCGAGTGGTTTGCTCAGGACTCCTGGAAAGCCACCGATCGCCTGCGCCTCGAACTCGGTCTTCGCTGGACCTACATGACTCCCTACTTCTACAGCTTGTGGGGCAACATGGCCGTGTTCGATCCCAATCGTTACGATCCTGCCCGCGCTGCGGTGCTCGATCCTGCGACCGGCAACGTGATCTCGGGTGACCGCTTCAACGGCGTCGTCATCCCGGGCAACGGCTGGCCAGATGCGGCCAAGGGCCGTGTGGCCGCCGCGGACACCGGCGAGTTCAATCGCCTGTTCTCAGGGAGCGAGAACCGCTTCTACGGCGAGCGCAGGTTCGGTAACTTTGCTCCCCGCTTCGGCCTTGCGTATCAGTTCACCAGCCGTGACGTGTTCCGCGCGGGCGGTGGGCGCTTCTTCTCCCGTCCGGGTGTTGCCGACAACATCTTCCTCGGCGGGAACCCGCCATTCCAGCCGATGGTCTCGATCGCGACCGGTTCGGCGGACAATCCGGGCGGCGGCAGCAACGTTAACTTCCCGCAGTTCTTCATGACTCAGGATCCGGTGTTCAAGATCCCCTCGGCATGGAACTGGAACGTCACCTACGAGCGTCAGGTCGGAAGCGACAGCACCGTCAGCGTCGCCTATGTCGGCCGCGTTGGTCTCCACATGGAGCGAGAGCGCGATCTGAACGCTCTCCGTCCAGGAACTCGTCAGGCCAACTCAACCCTGGGTGTTGACTACCTTCGGCCGTACAAAGGGTTCGCGTTCATCCCGATGAACGAGAACGCTTCACGCTCGGAGTACAACGGACTGCAGGTCGAGTTCAACAAGCGCTTCAGCAAAGGCCTTACCTACGGGGCTGCTTATACCTACTCCAAGAGCATGGACAATGCGAACGATCGCCGGACACGGCTGTGGAACCCGTTTGATGACCGGAACATGTGGGGACCGTCGAACTTCGACACCCGGCATGTTCTCGTGGTGAACGCGGTTTACGAGTTGCCGTTCCTCCGCGGCGGTCAGTCGGTTGCGAGCAAGGTGTTCGGTAACTGGCAGATCACCGGTGTGGCGCAATTCCAGACCGGTTCGCCATATGCGATCGGGACCAACGACGATTTCGCCGGAATTGG
>DASQEG010000984.1:0-3297 GCA_035633775.1 Bryobacteraceae bacterium | reverse complement strand
ACGTACGTGATCGGGATCCCCGGCTCGCGTACGTCGCGATCTTTCGGCACGTCAATGTCTGCGGTCAGGGCTGAACCGCCGAAGCCCCGCAGGTCGAACGAGACCACATGGTGCTCACGCACTCCAAAGCGCTCGGCGATGCGCTGTGCGGACTGCAGCTCGTACGCGTGCCGCTGCCCGTAATCGAACGACAGAGCGTACGTGGTGAAGCCGTCGGCCTGAGCAATGGCCAGCACGGTTGCGGAGTCCAGTCCGCCGCTCAGCAGGACAACTGCGTCGGGCATTTCCTCAGGATAAGTGCCCGGCACGGAAGCTTTCCAGATCGGCCACACTGATTTGCGGCTGTCCAGGCGCGACGTTGTCGAGCGATCCGTTGCGGAGCATGTGTTCCAGCGTGCCCGTGAGTTCGAACAGATGATCAAAACTGTCAACAATGAACAGGAGCGGCTGATAGTGATCAATCTCGAAACCCTGGTTCACGATCCACTCGATCTGCGCCGGGTAGCGCTGCACGCTCGGTGAGAGAATCGAACGCTGCAACTCCCCGAACGAGCTCAGTAGCCCGCTGCCGTAAGCCTTAACTCCGTCCTGAGCGCGCATCAGACCGAACTCGACGGTGAACCAGAAGAAGCGAGCCATTGCGCGGATTCGGCTCGCCAGCTTTTCCGGATCGCGGCTGCCCCGGGCAGCCTTTTGCGCACACTCCCCGAACCGCACCAGTGTGTCAGCAAACGCGCGATCCGTGTGCATGGGAACGTGGCCAGCGATGTCGTGAAAGATATCGGGTTCCGGCAGATAATCCAGGCTTTCAGCGGCTCGCACGGTCACCGTGGTGGGGAACTCGCGGCGGCGCAGGCAGTCGAAGAACTCGTACGCCGGGAGGTAGCCGCCAACGGGTGTGGCCCGAAAACCGGTCAGGGGTTGCAGGAACCGGTTCACGTCCTCAAGGTACGGAACCCGGTCTGCCGGGAGACTCAGGGCATCCACTCCCTGGAGAAAGCGGGCATTGGCGAACTGGCGCCAGAGGGGCAGCATCCGGCCGTAAAGCGCGCGCCAGGTGGCGTGATCCTCCGGCGTGTATAGCTGCTGCGGCACTGCTCGATCAAGCACCTGATCCATGCGACCTCCACCAATCCATGGATGCACCACATGCCTGTGGTGTTTCCATGCTTCAAGTATGCTAACAGGCGTGACCATCGATCCTGCCAGCGCTACTCCTCAGGACATCTACAAACTGCTGATCGGCGCTGTCGTACCACGTCCCATCGCGTTTGTGTCGTCGGTCAGCGCCGATGGAGTCCTGAACCTTGCCCCGTTCAGCTTCTTCACCGTCGCGAGTGCAAATCCGCCGGTGATCGCGTTTGTCCCCCTGGTGCCCGGCTCCGCAGGACGTTTGAAGGACACCCTGCTGAACGTCCGGGAGCAGGGTGAGTTCGTGGTCAACGTAGTGTCGGAGGAGTTCGCGGCGCAGATGAACGCGTGCTCCGGTGATTATCCGCCTGAAGTGAACGAGTTCGACATCTCGGGGCTGACGCCCGTAGCAAGCGACCTCGTGGTGCCGCCGCGTGTAGCGGAATCGAAGATCCAGATGGAGTGCCGGTTGCTGCAGGTGGTAGAAGTCAGCAACAGACCGCTCGGCGGAAGCATCGTACTAGGTGAGGTGGTGCGACTCCATGTTGCTGACACGATCGTCAACGACTTTCGCATCGACCCCGCGGCCCTCCGTGCCATAGGCCGAATGGGAGGTCCTGCCTACACCCGGACCGGTGATCTATTTCACATGGAGCGCCCAGCTGTTCGGTGAGCCGCAGTGACGGTTTATTCTAAAAGAGGTAATTGAAATGCAGCATCCGCCGGAAAGTAAACAGAGAGACAACAAACTCCCGCTCAGCCAGCCCGCGGATCTGTTTGAGCGGATCGATGTCGAGCGACCCGGCGGTGACATTACCGACGGAATTGTGCTGACCACGCTTGACAGCGCGATCAACTGGGCGCGGAAGAATTCCATTTGGCCGATGACATTCGGCCTCGCCTGCTGCGCCATCGAGATGATGGCAATGAGCGCTTCCCGTTATGACGTGGCTCGCTTCGGCGCCGAGGTGTTCCGCGGCTCGCCCCGACAGTCGGACCTGATGATCATCGCAGGACGGGTCTCGAACAAGATGGCTCCCGTTGTTCGGCAGCTTTATCAACAGATGCCCGAGCCGCGCTGGGTGATCTCTATGGGTGCCTGCGCGACTTCCACAGGCGTGTTCAACAACTACGCGTTGATCCCGGTCAATCAGATCATTCCGGTGGACATCTACGTGCCCGGTTGCCCGCCCCGGCCTGAGCAGCTCATTTATTCGCTGATGCTGCTGCAAAAGAAGATCGAGGCGGACAAGGGCAGCCTCCTGCGTACACTGAACCTGGACTAACCTCAGCTGAGATTCCTGTCGGGCCTCCCGCACTTCACGTTAGGTGAGGCCCGCACGTGACCTGCTTGTCCTGCCCGCGGCAGCCTTCGCGCTCGGGGTCGTCTGCCACAATCATGTGGCGGGTACGACGGCGCTTCTAACAGGTATCGCGGGCCTCCTCGTCACATTCGTCGCGGCGCTCCGGATAAACTCGCGAGTCGGCGCCCATGCCAGCGCTGCTGGCCTGGCGCTGCTCTGCGGCGCCCTTTCCTTCAACTACCACCGGCCCCGTTCTATCCCGCGTATCGATTTCGCACCGGGAGAGGTGATGCTCCTGAGCGGCTGCATCGTTCAGCCGGTTGACGCTGACGCGTCGCGGGCCAAATTCGTCCTCGAGCTGGCACCAAAAGCGAATGCTCGCATTACGGTTACTGCTCGCCAGGGAGAACGCCTGCCGCATTTAAGCTACGGGAGCCAGGTCGAGGTCGAGGCGCGCATCCGTGTGCCCCGCAACTTCGGCAATCCCGGGGCCTTCGACTATGTCGGGTTCCTTCGGCGGCACGAGGTCTACTGGACTGCCTCGGCGCGCGGCGCAGAAAAGATCAGGATTCTGCCTGGGAGATGCGGATCGGTAGTGGGCCAGGTGGCCGCTAATATCCGAGAGCTCGTGGCTGAGCGGGTGGCCGTGCTTTTCTCGCCCGACTGGAAGGAAGCTCGCCTGCTGCCTGCACTGCTGATCGGGACCAACGGCACGTCCGATCGCAGCTCGACGGAAGACTTCCGCCGCACCGGAACTTATCATGCGCTCGTCGTGTCTGGTCTGCACATTGCCGTTGTCGCGGGCGGCCTGCTGTTCCTGATGCGTGCTTGTGGCCTGCCTCTATGGGTAATCCTGCCGGTT
>DASQEG010000983.1:0-3645 GCA_035633775.1 Bryobacteraceae bacterium | reverse complement strand
TCGCGGAGGTCGGGGGTGCCGCCGGAGGCGATGCCGTTTTGGTGCAGGACGACCGCAGCCGAACGCTCGGCACGTTCCACTACAGCTCTTCCTCGCAGATAGCCCTGCGGCAGCTCTCCGCGACGGCGGAGCCAATCGACGCCAGGTTTTTCGAGCGGCGGCTGAGCGAGGCCCTCGCCTACCGCAACCGGGTCGTGCGCGATTCCGATGCCTACCGCCTGGTGTTCAGCGAAGCCGATTCCCTGCCCGGCCTGATAGTCGATCGGTACGGCTCGGCGGTGACCCTTCAGACGCAGACGCAGGGCATGGACCGGGCGAAGCTCACCATCGTTGAGGTGCTGCGAAACCTGCTCAATCCTTCGGTGATCGTGTCGCGCAATGACGCTGCCGTCCGCCGGCACGAGCAGCTGCCGCAGGAGACCGTGGTGGAGGCTGGCGAATGGACCGGCGCGGTACAGGTCGGCATGAATCGCCTGAGCTGGAGTGTTGATCTGCCGCACGGGCAGAAAACTGGCATTTACCTGGATCAGCGCGAGAACTACGGAGCCGTCGCGAGGCACGCTCATGGACAGGCGCTCGACTGCTTCACGTCCACGGGTGGCTTTGCCATCCATATGGCTCGTACCTGCGACAGCGTAGAGGCAGTGGATAGCTCAGCGCAGGCCTTGAGTACAGCGGCCGGGAATGCCGAACACAACGGGATCACGAATATCCGCTGGCGGGAAGCCGATGCTTTCGACCTGCTTGCCGCTCACGCCAGAGCCGGGCGTCGTTTCAACACGGTGGTGCTGGATCCCCCTGCCTTCGCGAAGGCGCGGAATGCTGTGGAAGGGGCGCTGCGTGGCTATCGCGACATCAACTATCGAGCGCTGCGCATTCTGGAACCTGGCGGGGTGCTGGCGACGTGCTCCTGCTCGCATCATGTGAGCGAGGCCGATCTGCTGGGAGTGGTTGCCGCAGCAGCGATGGACGCGAAGCGGCGCCTCAGAGTCCTGGAGCGCCGCACGCAAGCTTCAGATCACCCAATACTGCTGAGTGTTCCCGAAACGATGTACCTGAAGTGCCTCATATTTGAGGCACTTTGATCAGGGCAGCAGTTCGAGGCGGCCGACGACACCAGCATTGACAGCCTTCGTCGAATAGCGCATCGGGTGGTAGCCAACCTGCAGCCACTCATCGATCAGATCATCGTAGTGCGGGCTTCCAAGCACACCTGACTGCCCGGGTGCGGCGATCCAGCGCGAGTTGTCGATGTCGGCAAAGTCAATGATCTGCCGATACAGCGCGATGTGCCGCTGATCGTAGTCGGTCCAGGTCGGGCTGGAAGCAACGTTAAGCGTGTGCTTGTCGCCGCCATTCCGTACCCTGCGGCTGAATTGCGGGCCGAGCTGCGGGTGCGCATCGAAGGGCTGATGGAAGAACACCGCATTATGCGCCTTGCCCCACTGCCACGCGTTCACGTCGGACGTGGCCTGAAACTCGGGGCCTGCCATACGCGCGAGACCGGCCGTAAGCGCCGCTCCCATTGCGTCTTCGCACGTCTCAGTCTTACCCGGCGTGCCGCGATTGTCACACCACGGTGCATCGTTGCGAATGGCTGCGGACATCGCCATGCTGACGAAGTGCATCTGGTTCGTCCAGCTCGTGTAGACGGGGCCCAGATCATCGGCGAAGATGCTCTCGGCCAGCTGAATGTACCAGGCTTCGAACACAGCGGCAGCGGCGCTGCCGGCCGTCACCTGGAAGTCCCAGTTGCGGAGCAGCTGAAGAGCCTGCCCTTCCATCGTGTCCGGCGCGCGCTGCAGTTTCGTGAGGTACGGAACGAGCTCACGTGCATGCGCAGCAAGTACGTCTGCCTGCATCGCCTCAAGATCGCCGATGCCGAACCGCGACCGCGAGTTCAGCAGCTCCTGCAGACGCTGCGCACGGTAGGGAGAGGCATAGCTGCTGCCCAGAACGTGCGGGTAGCTCGCAGGCGCGATCTGGTTGTTGGACGACATCACGTAACCCTCGTCCGGGTTGGCGAGCGCGGGCAGTTGTGCTGCTGGCACGTAACCTTGCCAGTCCAACGCTGAGGTGGCACCGTCGACCGGAACAGCTCCGGTGTGTCCCGGCGCGCGATCGGGGATGGTCCCGACCAGCAGGTAACCGATTTTGCCTGCGTGGTCAGCCCAGGTGAGGTTCTGGGGATGGACTTTATAGCTCCGCATTGCAGAGAGGAACTGATTCCGGTTGTTGGCTCGGTTCGCGTCAAGCGTCGTGCGAATACCGGAGTCGTCATCGGCATCGAGGGCGGCCCAGCGCAGCGCGAGCGTGGGTCCGGAGCCGGCCGGAATCACGAGATCGGAGATGAGGGGGCCATGAAGCGTGCTTCTGGCACTCAGAGGCACGGGAACGACGACACCCTGCGGCAGCTTCACCTTGATCAGCTCCGGCCGGATGGTTACGGGCATGACCTTGCCGTTGTACTCCCACTGTGCAGGGTTAAGGAGCTTCTCAATGTAGAGGTCCTGGACATCGGCATTGGCGTTGGTCCATCCCCAGGCCACCTTGCCGTTATGCCCCATGGTGATTCCCGGCATGCCGATGGCTGCGACGCCGATTGCATCGAGTTGGCCGCCCGTCAGGTGCACACGATAAAAGATAGAAGGGATCTGCGACGGCAGGTGGGGATCCGCGGCCAGTAAAGCTTCGCCAGTGTTGGTACGGGAACGCGCAAGCGCAAATCCGTTGCTGCCGATTCCCTGCCCTCCGAACCCGGTTCGCTCCGAGATGTCCGCGTGCAGCTTCAGCAGCGTGGCCATCGTGGTGCCATCGAGCGAGGGCACCGAAGGAGCCTTGCGAATGCTTCGATTCCGGGCGAGGCCCTGACCGGCGTTCGGGACGATCACCGGTCCGTCCGCAGTGTAGGCCGGGGTGAGTGCAGCGACGTCGGCGCCGGTTATCCCCGGGATTTGGCTTAGCTGCAACCGGAGTAGTTCCTGCGTCCAGTTCTGATCGACGCCCCACACGATGACCTTTGCCATGACCATCACGTCCTCAGGCTTCCAGTGGTCGGGCTCAACGCCGAGGATGCGGAACTCGGGCGGCAGGCCGTTCTTCTTCTGCATGTTCGTTGCGGCATTCAGGCCGGCGACGAAGGCGTTGACGAGCGTACGATGATGGCCGGTGTAGGTGGCCCAGGTGGCTGCACCGGACTCCTCCACACCGAGAATACGAAATAGAGCGTCAGCCTGAAATGCGGGGCATTTCGGGATCTCCGTCGCCACGGGGCAGCCAACCGCCTCGGCGAGCCGGCCATAACCCAGCCTGCGCATGTACTCCAACTGCCACAGCCGGTCACGGGCCTGCATGAATCCCAGACCAAATACGGCGTCTGCTTCGCTCCTGGCACGAATGTGGGGAACCCCGCCTTCGTCGAGCAGGATCTCCACTTTTCCCTGCAGCCCTGTCATTCCGTTCAGGACCAGAGGCGTGGAAGCGTGCAGTGCAGGCATCGTGCTGGTTAGCACGGATGCGAACACAATAACCGCAGACAAGTTAAGTATTCTCAACCTTTTCTCCTTGAATACAACAGCTAAAACCTAGGATTGCCGCTTTATTGTTGCAGATTTCACGTCTGCACCCGCGCTAGAATTCGTCCCA
>DASQEG010000982.1:0-2563 GCA_035633775.1 Bryobacteraceae bacterium | reverse complement strand
GAAACGCCGCCGGGTGTCGTTGCGGCTCTTGCACGGCAGTTGGAGGTTGAGCACTTCCGCGCCTGTTTCGACTACTACTGCAATGGGGAGACACGGTGGGACCACGCCGCTGAGATCCGAAAACACTGCGGGTTCGTGGAGTTCTCAGATTCGTTCGCTGGGTTCAGATTGAACCGATGGCTGTATGCTCTGTGCTGGACAGGTACCGACAGGCCCGGCACCCTGTTCGACCGCGCGACAACCTGGCTGATCACGCACAAGGTTCTGCTGCCCGGCGTATCCGTCCTCGAACGTCAGGTTGCCCGCCTCAGAAACCGCGCGCAGGAACGCCTGTGGGCGATGCTCACGCGGAGCATTCCATCGGAGACATGTGACCGATTGGCGGCGCTGCTGGCAGTACCCGACGGCGGTCATCTGTCTCTGCTGGACCGTCTCCGAAAAGGACCGTACCGGCGAAGCGGGCCGGAGTTGGTGCGGGCCCTGCGGCGTGTTGATGAAGTGCGCGACCTTGGAATCGATATAGCCGCTTCCAGCCGTGTACCGCCGGGCCGGGTTCAGGCGCTGGCACGGTTTGCAATGACCGCGAAAGCGAGTGCCATTCAGCGTCTGCCCGAAGACCGCCGGCTCGCAACGCTTGTTGCCTTTGCTGCAACGTTGGAAGCAGCAGCGCAGGATGATGCGCTGGACTTGCTCGACATCCTGATTACCGAGATTTTCTCGGAAGCAACGAAAGCCGGAGAGCAGGCTCGGCTGCGCACCATCAAAGATCTGGATGCAGCCGCTATGCAGTTGGGGCAAGCCTGCCGGCTCGTGCTGGATCCTGAGATCTCCGATGGTGACCTTCGGTCCGCGATCTTCAACGCCGTGCAACGCGATCAGTTGGAAGCCGCGATCGGGCAGGTCGATTCGCTCGGGCCGCCCGCCAGAGGACATGTACTATCAGGAGCTACAGCAAGCGTGGGGCAGGGTTCGGAAGTTCCTGCTGCCGCTCGTGACGACGGTCCATTTCGGATCGACACCCACGGGAAAAGCCGTATTGGAAGCGCTGGCAGCGGTGCGCGATCAGGACGGCCGCGGAAAGCTGCCCGCCACGACACCGTTGGATATCGTCGGACGCGGTTGGCGCAAGTACGTCATCGACAGCGACGGGATGATCGACAAGAAGGCGTATGTCTTCTGCTGCCTGGACCGCCTGCGCACCACAATTCGCCGACGGGATGTATTCGTTGCGCCGAGCATTCGCTACGCCGATCCTCGGATTGGTTTGCTCAGCGGCGCCGCATGGGAGGCCTCGAGATCGACTGTGTGCCGGTCATTGGGCCACGCGCTTTCGGCCGATGAAACGATTACTGCACTGAGCAGGCAACTGGATGAGACGTACCGCACCGTTGCAAGGAACCTTCCGAACAACGCTGCGACGCGAGTCGAGACCACCGACGGATTGGACGATCTCATTCTGACCGGACTTGATAAGGTCGACGATCCGCCCAGCCTGGTGCGGTTACGCAGTGAGATAAATGCGCGCATGCCACGGGTGGACCTGCCCGAGATCTTGTTAGAGATCGCTGCCCGGACGGACTTCACATCGAAGTTCACGCACGTGAGTGAACGCGAATCCCGGGCAACAGACATGCTCACGAGCCTGTGCGCCGTGCTGGTGTCTGAAGCGTGCAATATCGGTCTGGAGCCGCTGGTCCGTAACGACGTGGCGGCGCTCCGCCGCGCCCGTTTGTCGTGGGTGAATCAGAGCTTCATTCGGAACGAGACCCTCACGGACGCAAACGCCTGTCTGGTAGCCGCTCAGAACGCCATACCCCTCGTGCATCAATGGGGTGGTGGAGAGGTCGCGTCAGCGGACGGCCTGCGCTTCGTCGTACCGGTCCGAACACTCCACGCTGGACCGAATCCGAAGTATTTCGGCTTTGAGCGAGGCGTCACCTATTACAATCTCGTCTCGGACCAGTTCACGGGATTGAACGCCATCGTTGTTCCCGGTACTCTGCGCGACAGCCTGTATCTGCTTGCCGTGGTGCTGGAACAGCAGACGGAATTGAATCCGATGGAGGTCATGACCGACACCGGTGCGTACACCGACGTCGTGTTCGGGCTTTTCTGGCTGCTCGGGTTCCGGTTCAGTCCGAGGATCGCCGATATCGGAGGCGCGAGATACTGGCGCATCGATCCATCTGCGGATTATGGCGCGCTGAACGGTGTTGCCCGCCATCAAATCAAACCGAACCTGATCCGCGAGAACTGGGATGACGCCCTTCGATTGGCCGGGTCGCTGAAGCTGGGCGTTGTTCAGGCGACCTCAATTATGAAGACGTTGCGCATCGACGACCGCCCGACGAAACTGGCCCAAGCGGTCGCAGAACTCGGCCGCATCGACAAGACCATCCACGCGCTCAACTATATAAACGACGAAGACAAGCGCCGACGGACTCTCATCCAACTCAACCAGGGAGAGGAACGCCATAGGCTGGCACGAGCGGTCTTCCATGGAAAACGCGGCGAACTCCGGCACCGGTACAGGGAGGGGCAGGAGGACCAACTCGGCGCGCTC
>DASQEG010000981.1:0-2397 GCA_035633775.1 Bryobacteraceae bacterium | reverse complement strand
AGAGGCGTTCTTGAGCGCGTGCAGCAGAAGGACCCGGGTTGTGTAGAGCCCCTTCGCGTTAGCGGTACGGATATAGTCCTGGGATAGCACCTCCAGCATCGATGCTCGGGTGATGCGCGCGATCAGGGCGACGTAGCCCGTGCCTAGCGCAATCGCTGGCAGGATCAGACCGCGGGCGTTCTGCCACAGACCTTCCGAGAGTGGTTTGTAGCCTTGCACCGGGAGCCACCGCAATTGTATCGAAAAAATATAAATGAGTATGTAGCCAGCAAGAAAGACAGGTATTGCGAACCCTAGCACCGACAACAGCATGATGATGCGGTCAACGGACGTGCGTGCTTTCCAGGCGGCGATTACACCTGCTGGAATAGCCAGCGAAACCGCTACGGTAAGCGTGGCGATCATCAGCATCAGGGTCGGCTCGAGGCGCTGGGCGATCAGCGTAGTGACAGGGAGGTTGCTAAATATCGAGACGCCAAGGTCGCCCTGCAGGATGCTGCCGAGCCAGATCACGAGCTGTTCCCAGATCGGGAGATTGAGGCCGAGTTTCTGACGGATGTTCTCGATTTGGGCGGACGTCGCGTCGTCACCAGCGATGAGCGCCGCCGGATCGCCGGGTGCGAGCCGTAGAAGGAGGAACACGAAAATCGCGACGACGGACATAACAGGAATTGTAGCTAGAAGCCGGCGGACGATGTAAGCCGTCATGCTCACCTCTCAAGGAGCCGACGGCTGACGCCTCCGCCGCCGGCTTATTTCTTGACTGCTCCAGAGGGCGCGGCTACTTGGTTTTATCAATATTCCATAGCACAGTTAGGCCGGTCACTGGAACAATTCCCGAGATCTTGTCGGAACGGTAAGCCATCGGTTGCGTCCATTGACCGAAGCTGATGTAGGGGACTACATAGGTTGCGCGTTCCTGAATTTTTTTGGCAACCGCTTTACGCTCTTCGATAGTGCGCGCGAAGGCGAAGTCGCCACGAAGCGTCTCAAGCTGCTCGTCACACGGCCAGCCGACGTTCGCCCCTTTGCAGCCTGTGCCGAGCCAGGTGTTGAGGGCCGGATTGGTCGCCGTCGGCCCGGCGGAGGTGGTCACGAAGATGTTCCACCCGCCGTTTTCTGGTTTCTCGGGGCTCGAACGACGGGCAACGACGGACCCCCAGTCCATTGAAACGGCATTCACGTTGAGACCAGCTTTGCGCATTGCATTGAGGAGGACTTGCGTGGCGGGAGTTATCGTGTGGTGGTCGGTCGCGGCGAGAACGTAAATCGGCTCGTCCTTGTAGCCGGCAGCCTTCATCATCTCGTATGCCTTCTTGGGATCGTATTTCGAGATGACTTCCTTGCGGGTGTCATCCTGGTAGGTTGTTCCACAGGTAATGAAGCTGTGGCAGGTCCGATAATACTCCGGGTTTCCGACAATCGTTTGGAGATAGTCTTCTTGGTTTACCAAATGAAAGAGCGCCTGGCGCATTTCAGGCTTGTCGAAGGGCGGGTGCAGGTGATTGATCCGGATCGTACCCCAGTGGCTGTCGACGGCGCCGGTGCGAATCACTTTTACGCCGGGCGTAGCTTCGAGCACAGGGAGGAAGTCGACAGCCGGTTGCTCGAGCAGGTCGATTTCGCCAGCGATCAGAGCCTGCATTCGCGTCTGCGAGTCATCGATCCAGACGAGCTCGATCCTGTCGACTTTCGGGATCTTCGCGCCGGCAAATCCAGAGGGCTTGCCATCACGGGCTACGTAGTTCGGATTCTTCACATAGACTGTCTTGCTGCCCGGCACCCATGCCTCTTTTACCATCATGAATGGCCCGGATCCGACCGCGTTGGTGATCTGCTGATCGCCTGGGGTTGCAGCGTCCTTCTCGCGCATGATGATCGGGACCATCGTGCCTGTTTTTCCGAGCGTTTCGAGAACGAGCCCGTACGGCTTCGTCAGCTTCAATGTGAAGGTCTTGTCGTCAACGGCCTTGAGAGATTCGACATGGGCGAACATCGCACGGGCCGCCTGATCCTTGGCGCCCCAACGTTTGAGAGATGCAATCACGTCGGCCGTAGTAACATTTGTCCCGTCATGAAACTTCAGCCCGTCGCGCAGCGTAAAAGAATATTCTTTCCGATCGTCGCTTACGGTGTAGTTGCCCACCATCTGCGGGTGGGGGTTGTCGTCGTCATCGACTCCGAAAAGCGTATCGTACACCAGCATACCGTGGATGCCCGCGATTGTTTGGGTCGTCCAGTGTGGGTCGAGCGTGCGAACGTCGGCATGCATGGCCGCGCGCAGCGTGGTTTGCGCCGATGCAGGCGCAAGCATCGAGGCGCCCGCCAGCATTGTCGAGGCGGCACCCAAAAGGGAGGCGCTTGAAAGCGAATTGAACTTTCCCATCATCATTCCCC
>DASQEG010000980.1:0-5143 GCA_035633775.1 Bryobacteraceae bacterium | reverse complement strand
ACAGGCGTTTGCCGTCTGCCGCGCTGACCGCGTGAAACGTGCCCGCCAAATCGCCAACGTAGACGATGCCATTCGCGACGGCTGGCGATGATTCGCCCAGCATGTCGCCCGTTTTGTACTGCCATCGCAGCTTGCCGGATGCGAGGTCAAGTGCGACGAGATCGCCGTTACCCACACCGACATACACGCTGTCGCCGCTGATCGCAGCTGACGACTCGATCGCCTCCGTTGCATCGAAGGTCCAGATCACGCGCGGCTTCGCAGGCAACTTCTCTGCCGAGACACCGGTCAGGGACGGATTGCCGCGAAACTGAGGCCACTGCGCGAGGGTCGCCAGCGCAGTGCCAACCACTAGAACTGCAAGGCGCATGACGTGGCTACTTCGTCGCCTTTGTACTCGCACTTGCGGGTGCCGCGGCGGGCTTCGCGGAACCGATCGAGAACAACTGGTTACGATTCGCGATGATCAGGTTCCCGTTTGCGGGAACGACGCTGCAGTAGACTGAGCTGCCCATGTTGATCTCGGCGACCTGCTTCTTCTCTTTGCCGTGCTGCAGGATTACGACGTCTCCGTCTTCATCTCCGAGGTAGACCTTGTCGTCGATGATGACCGGTGATCCCCACACTGCGGCGAGCATGTCGTGCACCCAAAGAGGCTTGCCCGTCTTTGCATCCACTGCGTGGAGGAACCCTGAGAAATCGGAGTAGTAGAGGATCCCGTCCTTGTAGGCGCCCGTTGAGATTGAGCGGCGAATCTTGTCGTAGTGCCACAACCGCCCGCTCTCGGTAATGTCTCCCCGCTTCGTCGCATCGATGGCATACAGGTGGCCTACGCCCTCGCCGTGCTCCGGATCCTGACCGTTGGCGATATAAACGACGTCGCCAATAATGATCGGGGTTGAGATCAGCTCATTGCGGGTCTTGGGCCACGTGGAGTCCTTCGGGTTAGTATCGAACTCCCACAACTTCTTCCCGGTTTTCGCTTCATAGCTGCGAACCCAGCCGTCGCCCTGTGGGCTGATCACCTGGGCAACACCGCCAATGGTCCCGACGGAGAACGATGCCCACTGGCCGTGAAGGATCTTCTCACCGACGGAGTTATCCTCCCACACCAGCTTGCCCGTCTTCTTGTCCATGGCGATGATCGAAGGCGCACGCGGTGAGGGGACGTTCACATGGCTCTCGTCCTGCCCGTTGGAGGTGCTGACGTAGAGCAGATCCCCGAGAGCAACGGGCGACGCGTTGGCGAGGTTGTGCGGATGCGCTCCGACCTCCTCCATCATGTCGAACTCCCATATGATGTCGGCGTCTTTGGCCCCGGTCAGCTTCTCGTCCTTGAAGGGACCATCGTTCTCGCCGTCGGCGAAACCTTTGGTATCAAGACAGATCAGCTTTGCCTGATTCGAGACGTAGTACAGGCGCTCACCTTCCACCAGGGGTGATGACGCGACGCCCTGAAATGGCCAGTCATTCACACGTCCAGCGGCGAGTTTGGTTGAGGTGTGCTGCCACAGGAACTCGCCGTCCGATTCGCGGAACGCCATGAGCACGCCACGGTCGCCGCCCTGTTTCGGATCGCGCAAACCTTCATTGTTTGTGCCTACAAAGACCACCCCGCCCGAAACCACCGGATTACCGTACGTCTGCGATCCCAGCGCAGCCACCCAGCGGACATTCTGCTTCTTCTGCACGTCCCAGGCGACGGGAGGGCTTTTCATATTCGAGACCATGTTGCGGTCGGGTGTGCCGCCCCACATGGGCCAGTCACCTGTGCCCGGGTCTCCCGCAATCAGCAGCGCGGCGAGGCTGAGCCACGTGCCGGCAATTCCAACAGAACTTCTCATCATCGGTTTGCCACGATCTCCACGTTATCGAAGAACACCTCGTAAGGCGCGTCCGCATACAGCCCGGGGCTGCCATGCTGATGCCCGCCCTTTTCGACTTTCTCGAGCGTCCACTTGTCAGGTTCCGGCTCGGCAGCGGGCCACGCTTTCCCCTGCGCCCGTACCGATCCGTCTCCCATACTTTCGACACGCAGCTTCAAACGGTACCAGGTATTTGCCTTCCACGGGAATGCGGTGGATACCGTTCGCTCCGTCTCCGGCTGCCATGACTGCAGTTCAAGGCGCTGATGATTCCCGAACAGGATGAGGTTGTACCGCTGCGCAACCACGCCGGCATCGCCCATCTGCCGCCGCCGCTCGTTAGCGAAAACGTCAGCCTGCACCGTATAGTCACGCAGATCGGTCGGGCCCAGAAACGAACGCGCACGCTTAGTGAACGGGTTGTCTGCGTGCTTGACCAGAACCTTGTTTCCTTCGAGGTCACGCACACTCGCCTTGCCTGTGGTGTTGATCCAGTGGGCAGGTGCGGAGCCAGAGACCACCGAGCTGAAGTCCTGCTTCCACGGCAGCGGCGGAACCACTCGGACGCGGGCAGTGCCCGTAAGCGCGCCGAGTTTCGCCTGCACAACACCCGCGCTGGCACCGCCGCTCGCGTCGGGGGTGTAAGACCCGCCAGTGACGGTCCCTGCCAGCCCTCCGGCAACCGTCCACGACTCAGCCTTCTCGTCGCGAATGAACCGACCGTTCTGATCGAAGGACCGGACCTTCAGTTCAGCGCGCTCTCCGGGTTTGAGCACCAGTTCTGTCGGATAGACCTGCAGGTACGCGGGAGTCGCTCCGGCAGGAGCCGCCCATTCGTTCTTTACGGGCAGGTTCGGGCTCTTTTGCGTTTTGCCGATGCAGTACACGGCTTCACTCGACACAAGGAAGATCTGGCCGTTTGAGATTGCCACCGAGGCGATGATCTGCTCCGGCTGACCTTCGGTCCCGAGCTGATGCTCGCTGAGTACTTCGACCTTTTGCTGACCGGGCCTCAGGATCCAGAACCGGCCGTTTTCGCTCCCGACGTAAATCTTGCCGTCGCCGAACACCACCGAGGCCTTCTGAATTGTGCCCACGTTGTGCTGCCAAAGGGTCCGGCCGGTGTTGACGTCGAACGCGAATAGATTGGCACCGTTGTCGACCTGATAAAGGCGATCGCCATCCACCACAGGTGAGGAGAAGCCGCCCTGCCAGTTCTTCACCTGCCAGCGGATCTGTTCTTTTCCGATGGTGCCCCGGGCTGTCGCATCGATAGCAGAAAGCAGGCCCATCTCGCTGGTGTCGAGGTTCTCTTCGCTATGGCTCACGATCGCGAGATTACCGTTGAGCACGATGCCGGTATTCAGTCCGCGCTTGCTGACCTCGTACTTCCAGACAGGTTCGCCAGTACAGATCTTGATCGCATGGGCACTACCGTAGCCGCCGCCCGCGATGAGCATCGGCACACCGTTTACGGTCGCGACCACGGGGGGCGAGTATGTGGTGTCGTAAGGTCGTCCGCCGGGAGAGCTTACGTAGAGGTTCTGGCCGGTCAGTTTGTCAAAGGCCATGAACCGGTGTGCGGCACGGGACTGATCACCCCAGCCGGTGGTGACGCCGCTGACAATCACGTAGTTTCCTTCGATAACTGGGGACACCGTACGTCCGCCGTGCGTCGTAACCAGGCCCATTTCCTCGGTCAGCGAGCGCTCCCACAGCCGCTTGCCGTCACGGTTGAAGCAGTGGAGCATACCGCCGACGCCGAAGGTATAAACATTGCCCGTCTCAGGGTCAACGGCAGGGGAAGACCAGGCGGCCCGGTGCGGCGGGACGTCGCTAAGAAAGACGTGGTAGCGGTATTCCCAAACGGGCTTGCCGGTCGCGACATCGAGAGCAACTACTCGCTCCTGCAGCGTGGGGCCCTTGCCGACGGTGCTCAGCAGGAAAACGCGCCCATTATGGACGACGGGGGTGGAGCGTCCGTCGTACGGCGCGCGACACGCGAGGTTCTCGCCCTTTGGCGACCAGCTGTCGGTGAGGATTTTTTCAGGTGAGATGCCGTCGCGGCGCGGGCCGCGCCAGTCCGGCCAATCGCCGGCGCTCAGCGCAGCTGCTGCTGCCGCGAGTATCAGGACCGTGCGCATTGGTAACAATGGTACCCCTATTGTCTAATAGTCGGAGGCGGGCCGCCGACGGTTCTACGTTACACAGCCCGATTGAAAACACGCCCTCGCTACTGGCGCCGCCCGCCTCCGTCTCCTGGTTCGGTACGATAAGAGCCTCCTCGATACTCGGCACCGGAGGTGTCCTGATGAGAGTTCCCGCATTCTCGCTGCTGCTGTTTTTGACCCTGCAGGCCAGCGATGCGCTTTTCGAGAGTGCACGCAAAGGCGATGCAGCCGGAATCCGGGCGGCGCTGGACGCTGGCGTACCTGTCGACGCTGAATGGCGCTACGGTCAGACCGCACTGTTCATCGCATCCAGTCGTGGTCATACGGAGGTCGTACGCATGCTGCTTGGAGCGTGGTGCCAAAGCGGACGTCAAGGACACGTTCTACGGGATGACGGCGATCGGTGCGGCTGCGGAGAAGGACGCGGGCGAGATTGTGCGGCTGCTCCTGGCGAAGGGTGCAAAGGGCGCAGGTGAGCCGATGTTGCTGATGGCCGCGGGTAAAGGCAAGGTATCGGTTCTGCAGACTTTGCTCCAACAACCAAGCTGGGAGCCCCGACTTCTGAGCGAGGCGCTGGTCAGCGCCGAAGCCGGTAAACACGCCCGCGCTGTAGCCCTGCTGAAAGCTGCGGGTGCCCAGGTGCCGCCCCCTCTGGATGCAGCGGCTCTGCTTCGGCTGAGGGGACGCTACGCGTCCATGCCGCAGGGCAGGGAAGTACTGTCCGTGGAACCGCAGGGCGGGATCATTGTGGTGAAGGGCGAATCCGAAGCGGCCGGAGCTGATTACGCATGCTACTAAGTACATCCGCGGGTACGACCCGGCCACTGGAAAAGAGCTGTGGTGGCTGTCCGGAAACTCGGAAATCACAACGCCAACGCCGCTCGTCTGGCAAGGCCTGTTCCTGGTTACCAATGGCTATCGCGGTGTTCAGCCGATCTATGCGATCAAGCGCGGCGCCTCGGGCGATCTCACGTTAAAGGAAGGGCAGACCTCAGGAGAACACATTGCCTGGAGTCACAGACGCGGCGGGCCGTATACGCCGACACCGGTTATTTACAAAGACATTCTCTACATTGTTAACAACCAGGGCGTCCTCAGCACGTACGA
>DASQEG010000979.1:0-2571 GCA_035633775.1 Bryobacteraceae bacterium | reverse complement strand
ATAGCTCTGCGTCCCGGCAAAGAGGTCCTGCACCACGCCTCGAAGGGCGGGCGAGCGCCTTGTGAGCGCCACCATTGTTTCTGAGATGCCCTTGCCCAGCAATTGGCCACGAAAGAGACGGCCCGACAGGTATGCTCCGCGCTCCAGGTCTTCACCGAATTCCCGCCACATCGAGTTGCGGTACGCCCCCGCCGCTGAGCCCGGATCGGCGATTACGAGCGCTGCCGCCATCTCAGCACTCCGCAGCGCATAGTAAAGGCCTTCGCCCGTAACCGGATCGACGAGTCCGGCCGCGTCACCAACGGCAAGCCAGCCATCGCCTGCGACCCGATTCCGGTTCCATGAGACCTGCATCAGCGACGGGATCACGTGCCCAAAGAAGGTCTCGCGTGATGTTGGCAGGCCCTTTTCAGCCATGTACCCGTGCAGCATCTTGCGCAATGTTCCAGCGGCAACGCCCTTGCCCGCGATGCCAACCGAAAGGTGATCGTGCCGCGGGAAGATCCAGATGTAGCCTTCGAAAGCCGGATAAAACTCCAGATCAACATGATCCTGGCGCGCCGGGACAAAATACCCGAGCGAACTCATAGTGTCGCCTGTTGACCAGGACGTTCCCACGTCCCGTAGCGGATTGCGCGCGCCCATCGCGACAACACAGAAGTCAGCCTCAACGGTCCCAGTACGCGTGCCGATGCGCCACCCGCCGTCGCTTTTGCGCTCAGCTCCAAGCACGCGGGCTTTCTCGATCGGAGCACCTGCCGAGGCAGCACGGTTCAACAGCATGCCGTTCAACTCAATTCGCGAGTAGATCAGCAAAGGATGATCAAGTTCGAAGTCTGCCGTGTTGCGGGCGCCGGCGCGAAGGCAGGTGCGGCGAACCAGCTGCTTTGGTGTCCCGTTCTCAGCAAGGAAGCTGTACCGGCTGTACGCCTTGTATGTGAGACCACCGCCGCAGGGCTTCTCCCACGCGAGCTTTTCATCCAACAGCGTCGTGCGTACGCCCGCCCTGGCCAGCAGTTCTGCCGCGTATGCTCCAGCCGGGCCGCCGCCCAGCACCGCAACGTGCTTCACTTCGCCGGTGGAGCTTGGTTCACTGGGGGATGCCCTGCCGGAAGCTCGCCGCCCTTACCGGCGGGATCCGCGGGAGCAGCTTGCGGCGCTCCCCCGCCCATGCCCGTGCCGCCGTGACCGGCGCCGCGCCCCTGCACCACCCACTTCTCGCCCTGGCGTTCGAGCGTGTAGCTCATACTCATGCCCTGGTCGGGAGCTGTCTTCGGCTTAAATGCGACCTTGGCGACTGCTCGATTGCCTTCGAACTGAACGTCGGCCACATCGACATTCAGCTGGTTAAGGTCGAGTGCCGCGTTCTTTTGCAGATGATCGAGCACGCCCTGCCTGACTGCATCCTTATTGTCCGGTGCACGGTTACAACCGCAGCCGGCCACGGCAAGCACAATAAGGCTAAAGACAGACGCGGCGCGCTTCACAACCAAAGTATAGCGGGGCTACGAGCGTCGCAGCACCGGGAGATGAATGAGCCCCGGCAGTGCGTTTTCGGGCTCCTGATACTGGACCGGGTTTTCGACGAGGTACTTCACCACGGCCGTCTCGTCGCAGCAGGAGAACTTCGGGCAGCGGAGACAGTCCTTCCACGCTTTGAGGGGCAGTTCGCCTCGCTCGACCACAACGAACCCGAGCTTCTCGAAGAAGCCTGTGACATACGTGAAGGCGAAGATCGTATGCAGGCCACAGTCGCGAGCTTCCCGTTCGAGTGCTTCGAGGATCTTGCGGCCCACGCCACGGCTTTTGACGTGCGGATTGACTGCCAGCGAGCGCACCTCACCCGAGGTAGGTGTGTAGAAATGCAGTGCGCCGCAGCCGACGAGCTCATCGCCGCTCCAGGCGAGCGTGAAATCGCGGATGTTCTCCGACATCTCGAACTCAGTGCGCGGGAGCATGACGCCCTGAGCTGCATAGCCGTTGATGAGGTCCAGCAACGGATGAATGTCGAGCATGGATGCCTTGCGCACCGTCACTGCCGGGGAATGATGCACTTCCCGCATTGCCGTCTCGACGGGTGAATCCATCGTCAGCACGTTACGCATGCGTCGCATCCTCCTCCGGCTTGAGAGCCGTGCCAACCGCTTCGCCCGCTAAAATGCGGGCCGCCGCTCGCTCCATGGCGCCCGGCGCAATAACCACCTGACCGATTCCGCCGGCCAGCGCTTCCATCGCAGAGGTCAGCTTCGCCTCCATGCCTCCGGTAGCAACGCCATCGTTGATCAGCTGACGACACACTGCCGGGGTGAGCGTTGGCAGTCGTTCACCAGCCGCACCGCGGACACCATCAACATCGGTCAGGAATATAAGACGTTCTGCAGCAAATCCGGTTCCGCAAGCTACAGCCATTGAATCGGCGTTCACGTTGTAGATACGCCCCTGCCGATCGCCGGCGACGCACGCTACCACGGGCAGAAAGCCGGCGGCTGTGAGCACGTTCAACACTTCAGGATTCGAACGGACGACTTTGCCGACCGCCCCGAGTTCCTCGCTCAGGGGCTCCGCTTCCGT
>DASQEG010000978.1:0-4367 GCA_035633775.1 Bryobacteraceae bacterium | reverse complement strand
GCGGATGGGACGGGTACACGCGGCATGTGATCTCTTCCGGCACCTTAAAGGCCCACTGCAACTCCGGCGGAGCATTAACGAAGAGCTTGTGCCAGAACTCCGGAGACGGGAACTGGTAAAAGGAGAAGTCTCCACAAACAGTCGGAAATGTTTGGGCGTACTCGGCTATGCATTGTTCTTCGAACTTCTTTTTCGAGAAGCGGCCTCGCGTCAAGTAAGTCTCAGGCCGGTAGATCTGCCCCATCCAGCCCTCGTACTTCCATGAGCTGGTGCCTATCAGAATCCCTTCGTACGCAAGCGTTGCGAGCGTAGCCGCGAACCGCTCGCGATCGAAAGATGAGGGTTCGGCGAACAGCGGCAGGTTCATCGCGCTCACGATGGTAGCGCCGCATTCAATCGTAGTTGCCGCCGACAAACCACCTGTCGTGCGGTTCGCGAAACACACGGTACAGGGCCCCACTGTCCAGAGCAAGGTCCCATTCATCGCGCATCCATGGATCTGCTTTCCACCAGTCGCCTGAGGTGCGCCATGGTCCGGCAAAACTGACCACATCGCCTCGAATTCCTTGTGCCTGCACGGACACCGGGACCTGTTCCCGCAGGTAAATGCGAGCAGGAATCGGTGGGCGGTAGATGCGGATTGCCAGTGGCGGAGTTGTTGCTGCCGTTCGTTTCCGGACGGGCGCATCGGTACGAGCAACGAAGCGTTTCAGCGTGAATGCGTCGGGCCGATGCGTGTTCAATACCTCGGGCGACCCTGCATTGCCTTCACCAACCAGAGCATTCAATCTTGCGAGCGTGAGCTCGAGCTTTTCCGATTCCGGAGCAGCCGGAATAAACAACCCTGTTTGCAGTCGCCTCTGTTCGGCCGGGTCGGCACGCAGATAAATGCCGGTGATCTCGGCCATTGGTGGATGCGCAGCCAGGTCCAGTTGCAGCAGCTTCAGAAACATCGCCGTGTCGACGCTGGCAAAAGGCAGGCGGATCGTTCGCACGTGCTCGGTTCGGTCGTCCAGCGCCAGACGCAATGTCAGGCTTACTGCAGCAAGTCCGTTGCGGACCAGCTCACCACATACCTGGTTCGTGAGCCGGCCAAGAAGAAATGCCAGAGACTCGAGTGACTCCACACCATGATCGAGTTCCATGGAGGCTTCAAAGACGAGCGCATATTCGACTTTATGCAATGGTCCTGCAGCCATCCCCCGGGCCAGTGAGTGCAACCGCACGCCTTCAGATCCAAGCCGCTCAGCGAGGCCGACCGCCGGCAGCCGTGACAAATCGCCAAACGTACGAATGCCCCAGGACTCCAGCGTTGCAGCAAGCTCTTCCTCCGGGCCGAGCAGGGTCAGTGGCAACCCGGCCAGCGCACGCGCCTCATCGCCCGCAGCAATGACTGTCGTTCCTCTGTTTCCGCGAGCGGCAATCAATGCAGCATGCGGGTTCGACGCTACCGCAACACTGCCGTCCATACCTGCTGTCTGCATCGCCGCAGACATGCGCATTGCAATATCACGCGGCGTTCCGATAAGACGCCCAAGTCCGCGCAGGTCAACAACTGCATAATCCACGCCGGATTCCACATTGGGTGAGAATGACTCTGCACAACGCCGCAGTCTCGACTGGTCCTCTGGCGAACTACCTGGGAGGTGGAAGCATCCGTACATCAGGCAGTTGCCTCCGCACTAAAGAGCACGGGCTGGCTTCCAACCGGCTTTCGCTGGCGGATCTGCACCGCTGCACCTTCAAGAATTCTGAACCGGTGGTGTGCGCCAGCCCACGTGGGGTGCAGCGGAAGAAACTCCATCATGACTGCAGCCGCATTCTTTACTGTCGCTTCGGATTCCAGCACCACCATTGCGGTGGGTGTGTGCTCCACCGCGCGCCGAAACCGGTACCACCAGGACATGGGAATACGTTGAACAAGACGAACCGGCAACAGGGTCAGATCGATCGCTACGATTCCCCAGCCTCCGCTGTGGATCAGAAGATCGGCAGCCTTGAGCGCTTGTTCGGCCGTACGGCAACGTACCCAAAGCAAACGACTGAGGTCTGCGCCGGCACGCTCCGCGGTAGCAGGATCGAAACTGTCACCGGCGTCAATCAACGCGCAGCATTCGCCGGATTCCGTTCCTACTGCCAGTAAGTTATGGAGGAAAGTCGCTTTCCCGCTGCTGACCGGTCCCCAAATCCCGGTCAGGGTTCCTCTTGCGATTCCCTGGCAGGCAGCATCGAAAGCATCAATCCCGGTCCGGACATAGTCGCGTTCCAACCGCTGCCGGAGCTGCGATTCATCAACAAGGTGCCGGGCCAGTGCAGAGCGGGTGAGCACGTTTTCGCCTTCTGTTCGCCATTATAGCCAGGCTTGGACGGGAGTGAACCTGTCAATTTGCGATTTCGGCAACATGAGATAATCAGGCCTTGCCTATGCGTGGTGCGGTCTTATTTTTCAGCGTTGTCGCAGTGTGCGCCGCGCAAACGTACCGGATGGAACCGCTTGTGGGAACCGGCGTGGAAGGTTTCGCCGGTGATGGAAGCGCGGGGTGGCGCGCCCAGTTCTCCCGGCCGGCAACGCTTGCTTTGGACGGGCAGGGTCGCCTTTATATTGCCGACGCAGGCAACAGCAGAATCCGCCGAGTGGAAACCAACGGAACCGTATCCACTGTTGCTGCTGAGGTTTCAGTGGCGGACCTGACAATCACGCGCACCGGCAACCTGCTGGCGGCTGCAGGCAGTTCGGTCCTTACGATTTTGCCTGACGGCACCGCATCGATCTTTGCTTCCGGATTCGAGAACGCATCGGCCCTGGCAGCTGAAGCGTCCGGCACTGTGCTGGTCGCCGATGGCACCTCAATCCTGCGTGTTGCGGCAGATGGCAGCGGCACAAGTCCTGTCGCCACGGGGCTCCCCGGCCGCGTTCTGGACGTGGTGATCATGCCGGACGGCACAGTGGTCTTTGCTGCAGCTGAAGGCATTTTCACACTCACTTCGGGGACCGCTGTTCCGCTCGCCCAGCGGATTCCGACAGCTGTTTCCACGCGCCTGGCAGTGGATAGCCATGGCGATCTGTACGTCACGGGCACGCATCGTGTTTGGAAAGTGGCAGGAGGCGCACTTTGGACTCTTGCTGGTCTTGACCAGCCAGGTTCCGCGGGAGATGGAGCACCCGCCGTAGCGGCGCTTCTGAACACTCCGACAGGGCTTGCCGTTGACGCGGCCGGTAACGTCTTTGTTGCCGACACAGCGAATCATCGTGTTCGATTTTTGCGTGCTCCCCCGCCGCCGTCAGTCTCGGCAGTTTCGCCCGCTGTTGGTGCGCCGGAGGTCTGGCCCCGCAACCTGATCCTGCGCTGGACCCCGGTGTTCGGCATCAACTCGTGGGATGTTTACTTCGGCACGAATCCGGCATCGCTCGTCAAGGCAGGGACTACGCAGGAACCTCAGTTCAATGTTGGAGACCTGAGCGAAGCTGCGACTTACTACTGGCGTGTCAGCGCCCGCATTCTGCCACAAAGTCCTGTGAACTCCCAGATCTTTAGCTTCTCTACGACTGCGCTTCGCCGCCAGGCGCCTGTTGAGCCGGTATCGCTGGAGCCACGGAACTTCGCAGCAGGCATGTCTTCGTCCGTACGATTTACCTGGCGGGGATCTGGTGCTGCCCGCTACGACCTGTACCTCGACGAGACCCCGTACACTCCAAAGCGGGTGGCGATGACCCAGAACATGGAAGCGCGCATCTCCGGTCTGAAGCCGAGCACCCAGTATTTCTGGCGGGTCGCTGCGGTCAATGAGTTCGGCGAAACACGCAGCGAAGTCCGTGAGTTCACGACCGCGCCAAGAGGCGGATACCCGTGGCTGATCGAGACCATCGCTGGCACATCGCTTCCGATCGGCGATGAGATCCGTGCAGCGGACGCTGTGTTGAATACACCGACCCACGTCGTCGCCGGTCCAAACAACAGTAGCTACTTCATCGAGAGTGGGCGCGTGGTTCGCCGCATCGACAGCGAAGGCAAGCTGCAAAGTGCATACTCGCCACAGCTTGGCGTGCTCACCGGACTTGCAGTCGATTCACAGGGGAATCTATTCGTCGCAGCCTCGGATCACGTGGTCCGTGTGCCCGTCAGAGGCGCGCCGTCCATCGTTGCCGGTCAGCCTGGGCGACGCGGCTTTGCAGGCGATGGGGGGCCTGCTATCCAGGCTCAACTCGACGGAGTCGCAGGTGTCGCGGTCGACAGACGTGGTTTCCTGTACATCGCCGACAGTGCGAACCACAGGGTACGTGTGGTGACTGCGAATGGACGCATTCGCACGCTCGCCGGCACCGGAGAGTGCACTAGCGCAGAACCCGGATTAGACGCGACGCAGAC
>DASQEG010000977.1:0-4154 GCA_035633775.1 Bryobacteraceae bacterium | reverse complement strand
AATGTTCCGGTTCTCGATGAAGGTACTGAGAGCGGGCGCATCCGTCACCACGGTCGGCGGCGTAGCAGAAACACTTACCTGATCCGTACGGGTACCGGGCCGCAGCCGCAGGTCAACCCGCACCTGAGCCTGCACGCTGAGCGTTACTGTCTCAGCTGCGGCTGCAAAGCCGTCACGCTCGGCCTCGATGCGGTAGGTTCCCGGCGCAAGACCCGAAACGTTCCATTCACCCCTTGGGTCCGTTCGTGTCGTTCTTCGAGTTCCTGTCTCATCGGCCGTTACGGTGATACCGGCATTGCCGATGCGCGCATCAGATGGATCCGAAACGGTTCCTGCGACCGAGCCGCGCCATGTTTGCGCGACGGTAAGCTGGCAGGCGATCAACACAGTTAGGGCAGCGAGTCTCACAGATCTGTCCAGTGTAACTTCCGACGGGTGAACAAACCGGATGTCACACTGAGCTTTGTGCCTGGGACCACTCGCGCTAAAGAGGTGCGCTATCTGCTGAATCTCGCCCTTCCCGTCATCGTCGCCGAACTCGGCTGGATGGCCATGGGCGTGGTCGATACGATCATGGTCGGGCGTCTGGGACCGACAGCGATTGGCGCCGTCAGCCTCGGCAACGCCATCTTCGATGTAGCAGCAGTCTTCGGCCTCGGACTCGTGCTCGGGCTTGATACGTATGTCTCCCAGGCGTTCGGTGCTGGGCGTCGCGCAGAATGCGATGACTGGTTGTGGCAGGGTGTCTGGCTTGCACTGCTGATGATGGTGCCTCTCATGGCGGTGATCGCAGCAAGCGTCCCGCTGATGAATGCGTTCGGCGTTCAAGCCGCAGTACTGTTCGAAGCCCGGCCGTACATCGAGGCGATGATCTGGAGTTTGCCTGCGCTGCTTCTGTATTTCGTCCTTCGCCGGTATCTCCAGGGGATCGGCAAGGTCCGCGCAGTGATGTTCGCGCTGCTCTCGGCCAATCTGGTGAACGCTGCAGGCAACAAAGTTCTGGGTGAGATGTTCGGGATTGCCGGTGTCGGCTGGTCGACGTGTTTGTCGCGTGCGTACATGGTTGGCGTGCTTGCGCTGTACACGGTCGCAGTCGACCGCCAATTGCTGCAACGCATAACGCGCCCGCGACTCGGAGCCATTCGGTCCCTCCTTGCCCTTGGAATTCCGGCAGGCGGCCAGATTCTGCTTGAGGTGGGCGTATTTGCTACCGCCACGCTCCTCGCCGGCAAGCTGCAGACCGAATCGCTGGCTGCCCACCACATCGTGCTGAACATCGCGGGCTCATCGTTTATGGTTCCCCTCGGGATCTCGTCGGCGGCTGCGGTCGCTGTGGGTCACGCAATTGGCGAAGGCGATCCGCTGCGCGCGCGGCGGCTGGGCTGGATGGCCGTCGGTCTGGCCGTCGCCTTCATGTCAACGATGGCTCTCGTAATGTTCTTAATGCCCGAGCTTCCGCTCCGTGCTTTCACGCAGAATACGGAGGTTCTGGCAATTGCGGTACCGCTGCTGTTCGTAGCCGCCGTCTTCCAGATTTTTGACGGCATTCAGGTGGCGGTGACGGGCGCGATGCGAGGATCGGGCGATACGCGAACGCCGATGTACGCCAACCTCGTGGCACACTGGCTTCTGGGATTGCCCGCCGGTTACTACTTATGTTTCTACGCTGGAATGGACGTGGTCGGCATCTGGACGGGTTTGTCCGCCGGACTGGTCATGGTGGGAAGCGTGCTGCTGTTTGCGTGGTGGCGATCTTCGCCGCGGCTGGCAGCCTCGGCGCACAGCTGATTACCAACACCGCCGCAGTTCCGCGCACCGGCAAACCGCCTGTTGTGCTCCTCAGCGGGTATCAGTTCGGCTGCGAGGGCAACACCTCGTTTGAAAGCAGCTTCGGAGCCGCCCATACGATTCTCGAGCGGGACGGCCGGCCTTCCCTCTTCTTCGACAACTGCGAGCAGGCCCGCAACGAGCCGATCGAGCAGATCGGCGCAGCTTTGGGCCGCTACCTGGATTCGCTTAGGTACACAGACGGCCAGCCTGTCGCGCAGGTGGACGTCGTCGCCCACAGCATGGGCGGCAACATTGTCCGCAGCTACCTGAGCGGCAAGCAGCCGGAACGGTACACCTTCCGTCCACCGGCCGAGGTAAAGATCCGCAAAGCCGTCTTCCTGGCGGTCCCTTTCTTCGGTGCAGCTGCGGCAACGCTGGCCGGAGCGCCAAACGACGAGCAAACCCGGCAGCTGACGCCGGGCAGCACATTCCTGTGGGATCTCGCGACGTGGAATCAGGGCACGGACGACCTCAGAGGTGTTGACGCGGTCGCGATCACCGGCCTCGGGGGGACAGGTCTGGCGAGCGGACTCGACAACTTCGACGACTCCACCGTCGCCACAACCAGTGGGTCAATCGATTTTTTAATGAGTGATCGCACGCGCGTACTGCAGCATTGCCACGCCACGCTGAGCGGATTGTTTGCACTTGGCTGCCGCAGCGGCACGCCCGCAATCGCCCGCTGGACGGATGAGCGCCATGAGGCCGCACGCATCGCACTGTCGTTTCTCAATGGCACGGCGGACTGGCAGTCCATAGGTCAAAGCGGTGCGGAAGCCACGCAACGCGGAGGCTTGTTCGTGCAAGTCCGCGATGCAGAAGACCGCGTGGTCAATCTGCGAGGAGGGGAGGGCCTCAACGTCCGCGGCAACGAGATCGCCTGGTCGGACCGGCTGGCGGCCGGCACGGCTTCCTTCCGCATCACGCCGGCGAACGGAGCGGACTTGTCACTGACTGCCCCTGTTCCCGATGGATCGACGCGTGCCATCATCGTTGGCACTGCAGGGCCCAACGTGGGTGCGATCTTCCCCAGTGCGGCGGCCGTCTATCCCAGGACAGTCGCTCCAGGCATGTTCGTTTCTGTTTACGGGACTGCGCTGGCTGCCTCAACCGAACAGGCGCAGTCTCAGCCATATCCTTCATCTCTCGGCGGCACGCAGGTGCTGGTGAACGGTAACCCCGTCGGAGTGCATTACGCAAGCCCGCAACAGGTTAATGCGGTCGTGCCGGAGAACGCCAACGGTCTGGTCCAGGTAACGGTGCGCACGAGCCAGGGGACCCGCACAGTCAATGTACTGGTGGAAGCTGCAGTGCCCGCTCTGTTCGGCGCGGCGACGAACGCGGTTACTGGAGCAGTGATTACCGCAACTGCCCCGATCGGGCGCGGAGAGTATGTCGCCCTGTACCTCACGGGACTTGGCGCGACGGAGCAGCGTGCCGACGGACTCGAATGGGCGCGCATTCAGCCGGAGGTCACGGTCGGCGGCCGTCCATGTCGGATGACCTATGCAGGACGAGCGCCCGGCTATGTTGGCCTTGACCAGGTAAATTGCCAGGTCGCAGCAGATGCTCCGACGGGTAATGTTGAGGCGATAGTAACTTCCGGGCGCAGATCCGGAAGAACAACAATCCCTGTGCAGTAGTTGCTATTCTTAGCGCATGGCGTGTTGTGGAGGTGGAATGTCCGGTAATCAGATGGAACAGAACAAGAGCGGCCGCACAGTCTTTTGCGTAAAGCTGCAGCGCGAAGCGCCCGGCCTCGACGAAGTTCCGTTCGAGGGCCATCCGCTGGGGCAACGCATCTACGACAACGTCTCGAAGGAAGCGTGGCAGATGTGGGTGGAGCGGATGAAGATGATCATGAATGAATATCGTCTGAATCTGGGCTCACCCGAAGCGCAGGAGTTTCTGCTGAAGCAAATGGACCAGTTCTTCTTCGGCGAGGACGCTCCGCTGCCTCCTGGATACGTAGCTCCGGGCACTCAGCAGCAGCCGTCGTAAAAGTGCGTCGGGCATCTGATCTGCCCGTATCATGCTCTAGCGTGGAGCAAAGACCAGATCGACCCAATAGTTCGCGCCGCGCGAGGTAACTGGAAAGGCCGGACCGCTGGCGTAGGTATAAACGGCGTTTCCGCCGTCCAAACCGCTCCTGAGTGCATGCAACGGCGGCGTGTCTCCGCCTTTGTTAACGAAGAATCCGGCGGTCGCCGCCCATCCCGAACGGGTGAAGTACGCCGCAACATATGTCGTATCGGGCGAGATTGCCACGGGTGAGCTGAAATTCACCTGTTGCCAACCGGAGCCAGTCTCTGCCGTAAATGTTG